>CAYQOD010000016.1:0-16676 GCA_964419065.1 uncultured Thermodesulfobacteriota bacterium
GCATACGAGATCGTGATGTGACTGGAAGTTCAGACGTGTGCTCTTCCGATCTGGATTTCGAGGTGGTCATCGAAGAAGGTGCCACCATGGTCAGGGTGGGCAGGGCCATCTTCGGAGAGAGGGGATAGGGATGGCGAAAAAGCCGTGGGGAGGGAGGTTCGGTCAGGAGACGGATGATCTGGCAGAGGAGTTCACCGCCTCCATCTCCTTTGATAAGAGGCTCTATCGTTACGATATTACGGGGAGCATGGCCTACTGCGAGGCGCTCGCCAAGGCAGGAGTCCTCTCTCTTGATGAGCGGGAAAAGATCCTGCAAGCACTGAAGGAAATCGAGGACGAGATAGAACGAGGGGAGTTCTCCTTCTCCAACCGCTGGGAAGACATCCATATGCATATTGAGCAGCGGCTCCAGGAAAAGGTCGGGGAGGACGTAGGTGGAAAACTCCATACGGGAAGGAGCAGAAACGATCAGGTCTCCCTTGACATGCGCCTCTACCTCAAAGAAGAGGTGGGCAGCATTCTCAAACTCTTAAAGGATCTCCAGGCCAGCTTGGTGAAACAGGCAGCCCATCATATAAATGCCATCATGCCCGGATATACCCACCTGCGCAAGGCCCAACCCGTCCTCTTCTCGCACCACCTGATGGCATACTACGAGATGTTCAAGAGGGATCGAGAGCGGCTGATCGACTCCCTGCGGAGGATCGACGTCCTGCCCCTGGGCAGTGGCGCGCTCGCCGGTTCACCCTACCCCATAGATCGGGAGTATCTGGCCGAGGCATTGGGTTTTGCTGAGGTCAGCAAGAACAGCATCGACGCCGTGAGCACCAGGGACTTCATCGTTGAATTCCTCTCACACTGTGCCCTCATCATGATGCATCTCAGCCGCATCAGTGAAGAGCTCATCATCTGGTCCGCCCCGGAGTTTGGGTTCTTGCGGCTGCCTCAATCCTTCTGCACCGGCAGCAGCATCATGCCCCAAAAGGAAAATCCCGACGTGCTGGAGCTCATCAGGGCAAAGACCGGAAGGGTATACGGTGCCCTCATCACACTGCTCACCACCCTCAAGGCCCTCCCCCTGGCGTACAACAGGGATCTCCAGGAGGACAAGGAACCCCTCTTTGATACCGTGGATACGGTGAAGGGATCCCTCGCCATTATGGCTACACTCCTCCCGGCGATAGAGGTGAACGAGGAGCGGATGCGCACCGCTGCTGCCGGGGGATTCACCAATGCCACCGATCTGGCCGATTACCTCGTCAAAAGGGGGATCCCATTTAGAACGGCCCATCAGATCGTCGGGAGGGCGGTGCAATACGCCGAGGGGCGTGGAAAAAGACTGGATGATCTTTCACTGGCCGAGCTTCAATCGTTTTCCGATGCCATCGGAGAGGACGTCCTTGACTATATCCTGATAGAGCGTTCTGTGGATCATCGCCAAACCATCGGGGGGACAGCCCGTCAGAGGGTGGCTGAGCAGATAAAGCGTGCACAGGAGGAGCTGGCATGTTGAAGAAGATCTTTCTTCTCCTGACCATTCTCATCATCGTGGCGAGTGGCTGCGGTGTTAAGGCTCCACCCATACCGCCTGATGTGCTGGTGCCCAAGGCCATCTCCGACCTCGAAGGGAAGGTACGGGAGGAAAAAGTCTACCTGAACTGGAGCCTACCGAGGGAAAATGTTGATGATTCCAAGCCCCCTGATCTGGTGGCCTTCAGGGTACTCAGGAGGGAAGAACGGGGAGGATGTCTGGAGTGTCCCGGAGAATTCACGGTACGGGCCGACCTCGACCTCCGCGCCCCAAGGGGCTATCGACTGGAAAAGGGTACCGTGACCTGGATGGATGAAGACCTCAGGGAAGGAACCATCTATATCTATAGGGTAGTCAGCATCAATCACTGGGGTTACCCCAGTGCTCCCTCGAACGATGTCATCATCCAGTGGGGAGCACCTCCGCCACCTCCCCCATCACTCAAAGGTGAGGAAAGGGATGGATCGGTCCTGCTGATCTGGGAACCGGTAGAAGGGGCAGATGGATACCATATCTACCGAAGAGAGGAGGGGACTCCATTCCCCCCGGATCCCTTGAACAAAACGCCCGTGCGGGACAATCGATATATGGATACAGACCTCCAGCAGGGAAGGACCTACTTCTATGTCGTCCGGGGGGTAAGGTTTTTGGGAGAAACACCGGTGGAAGGGAAGGGATCTGAGGAGATAGGTGTTACGCTCCGCTGATAGTACTCCCCTCTTCTCTCCGTCCCGCACCCCGTCACAGCTGAGCACTGAGGAGGCAGACAATGGGCGAGATTAAGAGCACTATGGACCTCGTGATGGAAAAAGCAGGGAAACTGGAGATATCCCCAGAGGAGAGGGAGCAGTTTAAAAGAGAGGAGGTTAAAGGCCTGGTTCAGAGGCTTTTCAACCGTTACTTCATCCACGGTGATCAAAAGGACCTTAGTGGGCTGAAAAAGGACCTGCAGGAGGCGCGAGAGGGTGTAGAGGAGGTCCTCACCGAACTCTTGATTTCATCCTACTCCTTTGAGGCTCCCTCACCAACAAACCTCATGGGGTTGGATCTCGTTCAGGGGGACAGGGGGAGAGAGATCGCCAAGGCCCTGCAGGAGTTGACCTCACGCTACCAGCGTGAGAGAGACGGGGAATTGCAAAGGGTAAAGGAGGGGTTGCGCGCGGCATTGGCACGCCGGGGGATATCTGGATCGGCCGTTGAACCCAATCCCGACTCCGATCCCCGCTGGGCCGACTTCACCGAACAGCTGAATAAAAAGTACGGTGAGCATAAAAAGGAAATACTTGATAGACTGATATGATGTAGAAGAGCTTTCATGATATCGCTAGCACATCCCGTTCCTGTAAGGGGTGTCATGATGTTATGAAAGACGCAGCAGACCCACGACCATCCCTTACATGAGGGGAAATATCCTTTCCTGGATCCAGCGGAAGTTCTCTTTGACAGCCTCCCTCCCCTGGATGATCCTCCCGTGTCCCGGCAAGAGATGTTCCACATCGAGCTGGGAGAGCCGCGTTATGCTCTCCTTGAGCAGGGTGCCGTCTCCTTCATAAAAATCCGTCCTGCCCATCCCTCCAGAGAAGAGGACATCGCCGGTAAAGAGGACCTTCTTCTCCTTCCAGTACAGAGAGATAGAACCTGGGGAGTGGCCAGGGGTATGGTAGACCTCAAACTCTTCGCCACCCAACCGCAAGAGCCCCTCGGCAAGGTAACACGAGGGTCTTAGGGCGGGGATGGGGAGCCTCATTTCCTGGTAGAGCTGGTATCCAAAGTCCTTGAGGTGCCTCTCCTCTTCCCTGTGAAATGCGATCACGGTGTCGCACTCAGAGAAGGCGGCCACCCCCTCGTGGTGATCGGGATGGAGGTGGGTGGAGATGACCATGGCGATGGTGTCGGATGATACCCCATCCTTCTGCATCGATACGAAGAGACCCGTGACATGTCTCAGGTGCCCCACATCGATGAGGGTGCGGGGATCACCATCGATCAGATAGCTGTTGCAGTTGTTCTCGGTGAGGTTCACCCAGGGGTAATAGAAGAGGCCTTCAAAGAGTCTCATAATAAGGGGACAAGAGTTCTGGGGGCCCTATTTCAGAGCCAGCGCTTGCGCCGTTTATAGGCCTTGACGTCTTTATAGGTCTTCAATGTACCGGAGGACGCAACCCCCAGATAGAACTCCTTGACGTCCGGATTCTCCCTCAGATCGTCCGCCTTACCCTCCATCACGATCTTTCCATTCTCCATGACATACCCGTAGTGGGCCAGCTGTAGGGCCATGTTGGCATTCTGCTCCACCAGAATGATCGTAGTCCCCTGCTCCTTGTTGATCCGTCCTACGATCTCAAAGATCTCCTTCACCAGCAAGGGTGCCAGGCCTAAGGAGGGCTCATCCAAGAGCAAGAGCTTGGGACGTGCCATCAGGGCCCTCCCGATAGCGAGCATCTGCAACTCACCGCCGCTGCAGTATCCGGCCACAGACTTGCGTCGTGCCAGCAGGGGTGGGAAGTAATGATAGACCAGATCCAGGTCCTGTTTGGAGAAACGACCAGACCGGGCCGCTGTCCCCACCCTGAGGTTCTCCTCCACGGTGAGGTGTTCGAATGGCGGGCGCCCTTCTAATACCTGAATGATCCCCAGCCTGGTGATCGTCTCAGGGGCGGCGTTCTGAATAGACCGACCTTCATACTCTATCGTGCCCTCGGTGACCGCTCCATTCTCCGGCTTCAGCAGCCCTGAAATGGCGCGCAGGGTCGTCGTCTTCCCAGCACCGTTGCTCCCGAGCAGTGAGACGATCTGCTTCTTCCGTATGGCAAGGGATACCCCCTTCAGGATCTGAATGACATCTGAGTAGACGACGCTGATATTGTTCAGTTGCAGGAGAATGTCATCGCCCATGGCTCACCTCAATAGGCAAAAGGCCATAGCCTGAAGCTGGAACGGACGATACGCCACACCTCCGCCAGCCCCCGTGGCTCGAAAATGAGGAATAATACGATGGCTAATCCGAAGACGAACTCCCGGAGGGGGGCTACGGTCAGGGCGACTCCGGAAAAGACCTCCAAGTTCATGATGAACTCCGTGGTCCAGCTCAATACCTCGTTTAACATGATGATGAAAATTGCCCCGAATACCGAACCAGATATGCTCCCCAACCCCCCGATTATGATCATAGCGATATACTGTATGGAAAGAAATATGGTAAATGGCTCAGGGGTGATGCTGATGGTATAGTAGGCCCAGAGCCCACCGGCGAATCCAGCGTAAAAGGAACTGATGCCAAACGAGAGGAGCTTATAGCGAAATATGGGGATGCCCATCCCCTCAGCAGCGAGGTCGTTGTCCCGAATGGCGATAAAGGCACGGCCGTACCTGCTGCGGATGAGGTTGACTGCCATCCAGCACATGACCGCGAAGCAGACGAATACCACCCAGAAAAATGATTGATCGCTGCTGACATTCAATCCGAAGAGGGTAGCACCGGGGAGGATGATGCCTTCTGGTCCCCCGGTGAGGCCTTCCCAGTGTATGAGGACATATTCGATGATGAACTGGCCGGCCAGCGTGGCGATGCAGAGATAGAGGTGTTTGAGGCGGACGGAAGGAATCCCGAAGATCATGCCCACCAGGGCGGTGATGGCCCCGGCGGCAAGGACTGAAGCCCAGAAAGGTGAACCCACCTTGGTGGCCAGAATGGCAGCGGAGTATGCCCCAACCCCAAAGAAGGCCCCGTGACCCAGTGAGATCTGGCCTGTGTAACCGATGAGGATATTGAGCCCGATGGCGGCAATGGCGGCCATCCCGATGTTATTGATGATATAGAGCGAGTAGGGGCCGGCTATAAAGGGGACAACCCCGAGAAGAAGCAACAGACCGATCCATACCCACACTCTCCCAAAGTCCGTCTCGAAGATGGCGATCTCCTGTCCGTACTGCTCTTTATAGTTTCCGCATGGTCTGAATCTCAGTTTGCCCATCCTCTCCCTACCCTTCATGGAGTGAACGTAGGCCGAACATCCCCTACACCCGCTCGATCTCCACCGAGCCGAAGAGTCCATACGGTTTGATCAGCAGAATAAGGACAAGTACGATATAGGGGACAACCTCCCGCAAGGAACCAGAGATATACCCGCCTGTGAAGGTCTCCAACAACCCGATGATGAGACCTCCCACAATGGCCCCACCGATGCTGTCCAGCCCTCCCAGGATGACCACCGGGAAGACCTTGAGGCCGATGGCGCTGAGCCCGTGAACGTTGACGCCCTGCATAATCCCCAGGACGATCCCGCTCATGGCGCACACCACGGCGGCAATGGCCCACGACAGGGCAAAGACCCGCCTGACGTGAACCCCCAAGGAGAGGGCTGCGGTCTGGTGGTCTGCCACGGATCGCATGTAGATACCGTGGGAGGAATATTTGAAGAAGAACCCAAATACCCCCAGAAAGAGCAGGCCGATGATGAAGGATGAGACGTATACCGATGGTACGTTGACGGCTCCCCACTGAATGGAGAGGGTCTCGGGCAGAAAATCTGGATACCTGAACAAGTTGCCGCCGAAGATAAAGAGCATTAACCCCTTGAACATAGCGGCCAGCCCGACGGTCAGCATGATGACTTCAATGAGGGCCTCGCCGATGAGGGGGCGTAAAAAGAGCCTCTCGATGATAAAACCGAGGACAAAACATGCTATCAGGGTCAGCACAAAGCAAACCGCTATGGGCAACTTGGCCCAGGCGGCAAGGACCAGAAAGATAAAGGCACCGATGGTCAGCAGTTCGCCATGGGCAAAATTGAGCACGCTGCTCGATTTAAAGATCATGACAAAACCCAATGCGGAAAGGGCGTACAAGAACCCGACTGACAAACCATTCACTAAAATCTGAATAAAAAAATCCATCGGGTGAAATCCTCCTTAATCGATAGATAATATCCTGACCGTGGTCTCAATGGTCCCCACGTGTCCGTCCCGATATCGGACTTGACCCTTTACCGCTAGTTCCTTTTTATCCTTGTACATGGCCTCGATCAAGTTATTATACTGCTCATAGACGTACTTTCTGCGCACCTTCCCCGTCCTAGTCAACTCCTGGTCATCGGCATCCAGGAGCTTGTAGAGCAGCAACATTTTACGAATCTTCATGTGTTCGGGTAATCGCCCGTTGACCGCCATGACCTCACCGATGATCAGCTTCTCCACCGCAGGCTGCTGGGAGAGGTCAGTATACGTAGTATAGGGGACCTGCCGGTCCTCGGCCCAATCTCCCACCGTCTCCATATCGATATTGATCATGGCCGTTATGTAGGGCATCCCCTCCCCGAAGATCACTGCCTCCTTGATGTACGGGCTGAATTTGAGTCGCGTCTCTATAAAATCCGGGGAAAAGGCCTCCTCTTCTTTTGTACGCATGATCTCTTGTTTGCGCCCTATAATCACCAAGTGCCCATCGTCATCGAAGTATCCGGCATCCCCGGTATGAAGCCATCCATCGGTCAAGGTCGCGGCCGTCTCCTTGGCGTCCTCATAGTACCCCAGAAAGCTCGATGGAGTCTTCACCAATACCTCCTGATCCTCTGCAATCTTCACCTCGGTACGGGGTAAGGGTTTGCCTACGGTCTCGGGTTTCACCTCGCCATCGGGCTGGACCTGAAAGACCCCTGCGGCCTCGGTGAGGCCGTAGGCCTGCTTCAAGTTCAAACCATTGGCTCGGAAGAAGCGGATGACATCGGGGCTGATAGGGTGGCCCCCAGTGATGGCGGTTCGAAGCTGTGAACAGCCCACTCGATCCAAGAGAGATCGGTAGATGAGCCCCGAGGCCATGCGGTTGAAAAATTGTAACAATGGAGGAATAGGTCGCTTTTTGGACTCCCTGTCCACCACCGCCTCACCTATCCGCTGGCAGAGGTGGTAGAGTCCACGCTTGACAAATCCGGAGTCGCTGATCTTTACCCGAATCTTGGAGGCAAGATCCTCCCAGAATCGTGATGAGGTGATCATGATGGCGGGACCAACCTCACGGAGATCTTCCGTCACCGTCTCAGGGGTCTCAGGGAAATTCATAACCATCCCCCCGCAGAGGGACGCTCCCATCCCCCACATCTGATCGACGATCCACGCAGGTGGCGTGATAGAAATCCAGTTGTCTCCGACACCGATGGGCGCAATCTCTAACCATTTTCGCGCCATGTCGATGACGTTCGCATAGCTCAACATGGCGAATTTCGGGAGCCCTGTGGTCCCGGAGGTCATGATCAGCAGGGCGACATCATCGGGCTTGCCTTTACGCAACTCCTCCCCGAAGCGTTTAGGCTCTTTCCTCTCCATCTCTCGGCCTAACTCCAAGAGCTCTACAAAACTCAACAGCCACGGGTTGTCCCGATAGTCCCTCATCCCGGTGCGGTCGACGTAAATGACGCGCCGGACGTGTGAGAGCCCTTGCTGGGCCTCCAATAACTTATCGACCTGCTCCTGATCTTGGGCAATCACATAGGCGGCCTGAACGCGATTCAACCCAAAGGTTAGCTCCTTAGTCACCGATGAGGTAT
The DNA here is from genome assembly GCA_964419065.1 of uncultured Thermodesulfobacteriota bacterium. GTDB lineage: Bacteria > Desulfobacterota > B13-G15 > B13-G15 > RBG-16-54-18 > CAYQOD01. Next base: position 8,074 of record CAYQOD010000016.1, read on the forward strand.
ATAAATTGAGGGTAGGGCCCCCTAAAGACTGAGCCCCCAGTTCACTGAAGAGCCACTCGGGATGATTATCCGTGATGATGCCGATATATTCGCCTCGTTTGAGGCCGATGGCCAGAAGGCCCAGGGCCACATGCTTGACGTAATTCAGGTACTCCTGCCAGGTATGGGGCTGCCAGATCCCATAGGCCTTTTCACGAATGGCAATCCTCTCGGGACCCCATCGTTCCGCCTGTTTGGCCAAGATCTGAGGAAAGGTACACGTGGAAAACGAGGATAGGGTTCTTTCATCGATGCGTTCTTTGACCGCTCTCATGGTGCCCCACTTACAAGCTTCATCCTTCGGCTAGATGGTCCCGGTATCACCCAGGTAGGCCTTGATGACCTCAGGGTGATTTTGTACCTCTTCGGGAAGGCCCTCGGAGATCTTCTTCCCAAAGTCCAGCACGATAACCCGCTGGGAGATGCTCATGACGACGGACATATCGTGCTCCACCAGGATCATGGTCTGTCCCCACGCCTCGTTCAGTTCCATCAGGAACCGAACCATATCTTCCTTTTCCTCCAGGGTCATCCCGGCGAAGGGCTCATCCAATAGCAGGAGTTTTGGCTCCAGGGCCAGGGCACGGCCGAGGTCCACCCGCTTCCGCAGACCGTAGGGGAGGGAGCCCACCGATTTCTTCCTGATGGACTGTATCTCCAGAAAATCGATGATCTCTTCGATGATCCGTCGTTGGCGGACCTCCTCCCTCTTGACCGATGGCCAGAAGATGGACGCCAGCCCCACGCTGTATCTACAGTGAATGTGGCGGGCCAACAGCATATTGGCGATGACGCTGGCCCCGGGGAAGAGCTCGATATTCTGAAAGGTCCTCCCGATGCCGCGTCTCGTTATCTCATGGGGATGGAGGCCGTTGACTTCATCCCCATTGAAGAGAATCTGTCCCCTCTGTGGATGATAATACCCTGTGATGGAGTTCAGCAGGCTCGTCTTGCCGGCGCCATTGGGACCGATAATGGCCACCAACTCGCCCGTGCCGACGCTCAGGTTAATGTCCTGGAGGGCCACAAGGCCTCCAAAGCTGAGCGATACGTTTTTCACCTCCAGCTCAGCCCGACGGCCGTCGGACTGAGTGGAGGTGAAGATGCTCGGCTGACCTCGAAATGCCTTCATTATCTTACTTTTTTAAAAGCTTGATCTCTCCTTTACCGGGAACGAAGAAGTTTGTCATCGGTGTATAGGTGGCGTCCTCGTGGATCTGGACGATCCTGGCCACGAAGGAGCCCTCGTGGTTATCCTTGGCGTAGGTAACGTTGGGGACGAGCCCCCCGAAGTCCTCATTTCGGAAGGACTCCATGGCCTGGTTGATCGTCTTGTTGTTTATCTTTCCAAACTGCTCATGGGCTCGCTGAAAGGCCCGTTCCATGATCATGGCGACGACAACACCTTCCCAGTAAGAGGTATCGAACTGTTTAATTTTACTGGCCTGCCCCACTTCCATCATGAGCTGTACCCCCGGCACATCATCCACCGGGAGGCCACCCGAGAACTGCATGAAGAGTCGATCCCGGATCAGGCCTTTCGCTATCCCAAAGAAATCCGGGTCCGTGGTGGTCCAGGTCCCGAAGAAGGGCACCTTATAACCGATCTTATCCGCGTCCCTGAGGGCAAAGGCGATGTGGGCCGGAAGCATCTGCATGAAGACGTAATCCGCCCCTGCCTTCTGAAGTCGGGCGAGTTCGACCCGGAGATCTACCGTCTTGGTGGGGATCTCCTCAATGGTGACGATATTAACATTATGCTTGGCAGCATATTCCTTGCTCGGATCATGGATGGACTTGCCGTAGGTATTGTTATAGGTCAGGAGACCGACCCGGGGTGCCTCCTTGCCTTTATGGATGGCCAGGATATACTCCAGGACGGCATGGGAGTCTAAGATATAGCTGCCAAAGGGGAGATACATATAGTCTATAGGGGGCTTCCAAAGTCCCTGATAGGTGGAATAGTTAATGCACGGTGTCTTGTACTGCTGGATGATCGGCTTTACCGAAATACCCGTGCCGGCATCCCAGGTGGCGAGCATGTCCACCTTATCCTGAGCGCAAAATTTCTTAACAAATTTGACACCTTCGGGGACAATGTAGGCGTGATCGACCACGGTGAGTTCGATCTTTCTGCCACCCACCCCTCCCTTTTTCTCGTTGACATAGTTAAAGTAGTCCCGGTGTCCTCGGGCATGGTACTGACCCCAGGTAGAGGCTGGACCGGTCAGATTACAGACAAAACCGACCGTGATGGGTTTTTCCTCCTTGGCCCATGCCCCTATCACCATACCGCTCAAAACAAACATGGTGATGATCGAAATAATAATGAGCTTTCGCATGGCCTTTCCTCCTCGCTTTGGGTTCTCTCCTCAATTCCGCCACTAAAAGCTACACCTCTACACTCTTCTCTTTAAAGGGTTAGTGTTGAATGTTTAACCTCCTTTCTCCTCACATCAATAAAAATCTCTCTAACACCCCCTTTTCATAAAATTGTATACAACACAATATAGCAGGCAAAGAGTAATTGTCAAGACAAATATTTGTTAAAAAATTCGCAATCTACGTTGGAAAAGGCGTTCTTTAAACGAAATTGGACGGTGACCGGTAGCGTTCTCAACCCAGTATCAGATCAGAGAGTATGCTGAGCGCGCTTCGCTCCTATTCCCACTTCCGCTCGTCGACGATCGTCGGTTGTTCCTCGGGGATGGTCCCTGATGGAACACACTCTATTCTATCCGGTCTCACGCGGCATACCTGCGGGAACCTCTCGGCCAGTTGATCCAATAACTGATCCTTGTCGACGGTCTCATCCGCAAGCTCGATCTTCACGACAAGCTCATCCCGCTCCCCCGTGCGGCCAACGACGATTTGGTAGCGGGCTATCTGGCCAAACTCAGCGAACACCTGTTCCGCCTGCTTCGCGATGACGAACATCCCCCGTACCTTGACCGCATCAGCAGTACGACCAACAAGGCCACCAAGCCGATAGGAGGTCCTGCCGCACGGACAGGGTTCCGCCATGTATAAAGACATATCGCCTGTCCCGTAGCGAATGAGGCCCCAGATAGTGTTGTGGATCGGGGTGGCCACAATCTCGCCGACTTCACCCGGCGGCAGCTGTTTGCCCGTATCGGGATCGACGATCTCTATCACGTACTCATCCATGAAGTGCATGCCATTTTTCTGATCACATTCGTAGGCAACACAACCTCCGAGATCGGTCACCGCATAGCACTGAAAGGTGGCAATGCCGTAGTCTTCTTCCAACGCCTTTCTCATGGAAGGAGCGAGCATCTCGCCGGTGAACCAGGCACGCCGCAAGGCAAAATCCTTGCGAAAATTGTGTCCCATCTCCTCAGCCCTCTTAATAATGGTCATCAAGAAGCTCGGCATCCCCGCATATCCGGTAACCTTCAGATCGAGCATTGTCTTGATCTGTGCATCGGTATTCCCGACACCGGTAGGGATGACCGTGGCCCCACATGCCCTGGCCCCCTCGTGAAAGAGGATGCCTGCAGGAGACATATGATAGGTGGGTGTATTGATCACGACATCGCCTTTGCGAAACCCGGCCGCGTAGAAGGTCTTGCCGAACCAGCTTATCTTCTCCGTCTGATGGGGTCCATAGATGGGGCCTGGCGTAATAAAGACTCGATCAACCTCTTCTGGTGGAATGGCCAAAAAGCCGCCATAGGGCGGCTTGGTCCTCTGCAACTCAATAAGATCGGGTTTTCTGGTAATAGGAAGCTTCTCAAGATCCTTCGCCGAGCGCACCTCAGGGAGGCTGACCCCTGCCCGGTCAAAGATCTCCTTCGCCGATGGGGCGCTTCGGTAGGCGTGTTCTACGGTCTCACGCAGCTTCTGGCCCTGATATCTTTCTCGCTCCTCAGGGGACATCCCCTCCAGCTCGTCGAAAAAATCTCCCTTCTTCGCCTTAGCCATCATGACACCCCCTCTTCGTATGATGTCATCTTTGACCTCATGATAGCGACATCCCACATGAGGTCACCCTTCGCATCTTCGCCTTCTCAGGGGTTCACTCTCCCAAACCTGGTCCCCCTTCGCTTCGACCTCCATATCACGATATGGACAAAACAATGTTTATTATAGAAAGGGGATTGTGTCAAGCCTTCACCATGGACTTGACGCCCCTCCCATGAGATGATATGAGGAGGCAAAACGGTCGGGGGCAAGAGATGAAGGTCTTGGGATTGGTGGGCAGCGTGCGGCGGCTCGGAAACTCCGAAATCCTCACGAAGGAGGCCCTCATGGGGGCCGAAGAGGAAGGGGCGGAGGTGGAGATCCTCCGGCTCACCGACTACGAGGTGAGACCGTGCCAGGGGTGCGCGGCGTGCCTCTTTACGGGGAGGGAGTGCGTCATCGATGATGATGCCAACCTCATCTTCGGCACGATGGCAGCGAGCGACGGCATCATACTCGGGGTGCCCTGCTATATCCTGGAGGCCACCGCCATCGTAAAGCAGCTCATCGACCGGGGCTTTGCCCCCATGCAGCAGGACACCATACGGGGTAAGGCCGGGGGGATCATCGTCCCCTATGCCACCCGCGGGTGGACGCACAACGTCTTCCAACAGACCAACACCTGGTTTCTCTCACTGGGGGTCGATATCATCGACCAGCTCCTCATCCACGTCCAGGGGCTCAGTGAAGCCCCTCTCTTCTCCTGGGCCATCGAGCGCGCTCACGACCTGGGAAAAAAGGTCGCCAGGGCCATCAAGAGCGGCGACCATTCCTATCAGGGGGAGGAGGGAATCTGCCCGATCTGCCACGATAGAAACCTCAGGGTCCTCAAGGATATGCGGACGGTGGACTGCCCGGTCTGCGCCGTTCGGGGCACCCTCCGGGTGGAGGGGGGAAGGATCACGGTTCTATTTAAGGAGGAGGACGTCCGGCGGCATCGGTGGACCGAGGAGAGCCTCCGACGCCACTTCACCTATCACCTCAAGCCGTCAAAGGTTTTTTTCATCAAGACCAAGAAAGAGAGAAAAAAGATGGCCGAGAAGTACAGGGGCTATCTGGGTATGTGAGGAGGGCGTGCGCTATCTGGTAAAGCTCAGGTATTACCCCGGAGATCCCCTCCACGAGATAGACGAGGGGCCCCTGCAGCGGATCGCCGACACATGGGGCCTACAGATCGAGTTGAAAGCGGTTCGAGGTGATGCGGAGGGGGGACGTGAGGAGACCATGGACAAAGACCTGGAGGAGATCACCCAGGCGGTGATCATCGTCGCAGGAGGCGATGCCTCGTCCCTCCGGGGCGGATTGACGGACCTTATCGAGCGGTACCGGGCCCCCCGCACCGTCTACGCCCTCTGGGGGAGCAACGCCGCCGGCCAGGAGATTGCTCGGGAGGTCATCGAGGAGATGGATGGGTGGTGGTGATGAGTGCTGAGATGAAGATAGAGAACCCGAAGGTACGCCCACTGGAGGCATTTCCAGCCCAGATGTCGGGGAAGGAAGTAATCGGCCTCAAGGACCCCGCGGGGATAAGCCCCGAGATCGTCTTCGTCCCACCTGAGGCCTTTTTCCTCATCAGCCTCATGGATGGGACGCAGGGCCTGCGGGACCTGCAGGCGGCCTATATGCGGAGATATGGGGAGCTCCTGTTCAGCGAGAAACTGGAGGACCTCATCGAGCAGTTGGACTCTTACTATCTGCTGGAAACCGGCCGTTTCTGGGATCACCTCCGTGGCCTCCGGGAGGAATTCAAGGAGGCACGGATCAGAAAGGCGGCCTTTGCCGGTAAGGGATACGAGGAGAATCCTGAGCGCCTGAAGGCGCAGCTGCGGGGATACTTCACCGACCCCCAAGGCCCCGGCTTGGCCGAAGGGGGAGGGGGAGAGGAACAAACGGTCAAAGGGATCGTGGCCCCGCACATAGACTTCACCCGGGGAGGGGCCTGCTATGCCCACGCCTATAAGACCGTAGCAGAATCCAATGGGGCGGATCTCTACGTAATCCTCGGCACCTGCCACACCCCTCTGGAGAACCCCCTCGCCTTTACCCGAAAGACCTTTGAGACCCCCCTGGGGGGAGTGGCCGTTGACGAAGAGCTCGTCAGTGAGGTAGCTCAACGGCTCCCCTTCGATCCCTTCATTGACGAGTTCTCCCACCGCCATGAGCACACCATTGAGTTCCAGGTTCTCTTTCTCCAGTACTGTTTGGGGGAGAGGAAGTTTACGATCTTTCCCATACTGTGCAGTTCGTTCCACGAGATGATCAAACAGGGGGCATCCCCCCTGGAAGACCCCCGCTATCGAGAAGCCATCGCCGTCCTGAAGGAGACCGTACCCTCCCTCCCCCGCACCTGTCTTGTCGCCAGCGCTGACCTGGCCCATGTCGGGCCTCAGTTCGGGGGCAGCGAGATGATCTCCCCCGGGATTGTGGCCGCAGTCAAGGCGCAGGATCTGGAGATGTTACACTCGGTAGAGCAGCTGAATGGACAGGGGTTTTATCAGTTCATCCTCCGGGAGAGGGATCGGAGAAACATCTGCGGTCTGCCCCCCATCTATGCCCTGCTACAGCTCGTCCAGGCACAGCAGGGGGAACTCGTGCACTATCAACAGTGGCGTGACCCTGAGGGGAGGGGGATGGTGACCTTTGCCAGCATGGTCTTCACCTGACCACAAACGTAACTATCGAGACGATGGAGATACCGGAAGAATTCTGGGAGGCCGCTGAGGACCTCCGCTACCTGCTGAATCGGGGCTACCCGAGGGAGGGCTCGCTGCAGGCGGTGGGCAATCGATACAACCTTCCCCAGGACCTCAGGCACCTGCTTCGGCGGGGGGTCTTTGCCGTCCAGGATGCCGAGGCGAGGAAGCGCAAGATGGTCTCGGTTGAAGAGCTGCGGGGAGAGAAGCTCGCCATCGACGGCTACAATGTCCTCATCACCCTGGAGAGCGCCTTGGGAGGGAGGCCCATCCTGTTGGCCGACAACGGCTTTGTCCGGGATATCGCCGGGGTCTCCGGCAGCTATCGGGAGGGCGCGGCGACGACCGAGGCCCTGAACCTGATCTTTGACCTCCTGAAAGCAGCAGGTCCTGCAGAGGCCGTCTTTCTCTTCGACGCCCCCATCAGCGGCAGCGGCGAGCTCGCCGCCCGGATCAGAACCATCATGAAAGAGCGGGGGATTGAGGGGGACGCCTCAGCGGTGAAGGTCCCGGAGCGGGTCCTGGAGGGATACAGGGGGATCATCGCCACCAGCGACACCGCCATCATCGATCAGGCCGACACGGTGTTCGACCTGGCAGGGCACCTCATCAGGGAGCGGTTGCGGGCTTCCGCCATAGACATGGAGATGAAGCGATGAAGACGGCCCTGGTACACAGCGATAAGATGGGGCATTACGACTTCGGCCCTGGGCACCCCTTTCGTGGGGATCGTCACGAGAGCTTCATGAAGCTCTTCCGTGAAAAGGTGGGGTTGGATCGGGGATTTGACCTCATCACTTCGGCACCCGCCACCGACGAAGACCTCAGGTTGATCCACACCGAGGAGTATATCGAGTTTATCCGAACGGGATCAGGGAACACGTGGACCTACCTCGATCTCGACACCCCCCTGACCCCGGGGATGAACGAGGCAGCCAGGATCATCGTCGGGGCAGGTATCCTGGCTGGTGAGCTGGTGGCGGACGGGAAGTACAACGTGGCCGTCAGCGTCGGGGGTGGAATGCACCACGCCCGCCCCTCCCGGGGGGCCGGATTCTGCATCTTCAACGACGTGGCCATCTGCGTGCAGCATCTGCGAAAAAAACACGGGGTCGAACGGGTCCTCATCATCGACACCGATGGCCATGCCGGCGACGGGACCTGCGAGATATTCTATCCCGACCCGCAGGTCCTCTTCATCTCCCTGCACCAGGACCCCATCTCCCAGTACCCGGGCACAGGGTTCGCCTACCAGATCGGTGAGGGAGAGGGGAAGGGCTTCAGCGTCAACATCCCTCTGCCCCCCCGCACCGCCATCGGCCCCTACCTCTATGCCATGGAGGAGATCTTCGTTCCCCTGGCCCACGAGTTCAAGCCCGACCTGATCCTGCGCAACGGCGGCTCCGATCCCCACTTCGACGATCAGCTGATCATACTGGGGATCACGGTACAGGGCTTTCAGAGCATCGGCGCTAAGGTGCGGGAGATGGCCCAGGACGTCTGCGGCGGACGGATCGTCGATATGGTGGGCAGCGGCTACAACCCCAGGGTCTTGCCCGCTGCCTGGCTGGCCCTGGTCAGCGGGGTCTCCGGGGTTGAGGTGGATCTCACGGAGCCGGTACCCCCGCCCCGGTGGCTCGACGAGGAGGTGGGGATGGACCTGGTGAAGCGGGTCGTGGATGAGGTGAAGGGGCACCTCACCCCCTTCTGGGACTGCTTCTCGATACCTGGCGCGAAGAAAACCTCGCCTTGAAGGGGCGCCTTCACGTGATTATATTCACTATAGTTGCCTAGAAAATAGGTTTCAAATCCCCCCATCCCCCCTTTGCTAATGGAGCAGGAGCATCGAAGCCTCATATGGGGGATGCGCCAGCGCAGAAAGCTATT
>CAYQOD010000017.1:0-15395 GCA_964419065.1 uncultured Thermodesulfobacteriota bacterium
GAAAATCACCATTATATCCACCCTCACCCCCCGGCCTCGCCGAGGCGAAGCCGAGGGCGGGCCGGCCCTCTCCCGCCTGCAGGAGAGGGAGATACATTTAATTTTCCTCGTCCATGGACGGGGTATACCAATAGATAGCTAGAGGGGTTATACCATGGGATTCTTTGCCGCACTGAGTTTTCTTACGCTGATTCCCGTTCCGAAAAGATGGAGGGAAAACCTGAAATCGAGCCCTCCCTACTTCCCTCTGGTCGGGGCTTTATTAGGGGTCATCGTCTGGGGGACCCACGAGATCGTGGTCAGACTGGCGGGTGATGCAACCGGGGCGGTGACGGCAGTGGCAGCCCTGGCTGTCCTCACCAGAGGGCTCCACCTGGACGGACTTTCGGACACCTTCGATGCCCTCGGCAGCGGCAAGACGGGAGAGGATGCCCTCGCCGTCATGAGAGACCCCCGCACCGGCCCTTTCGGCGCAGTAGCGGTCCTGTGCATCCTGCTGCTCAAGGGGGCCTTGATCTATGATCTCCCCCCAGCGGCGATCTGGCGCCCCCTCATCCTGTTCACCCTCATGGGGCGGATGGGTATCCTCGTCCCCCTCTGCTTCTTCCCGTATGTCAGGAAGAAGGGGATCGTCACGGTCTTTCTCCCGTCGGGAGGTCGGGTCTTCCTGGGAGGGTTGGTATTCGCCCTGCCCCTCTCGTGGGTCCTGTGCGGGATTTCTGGCTTGGCAGTCTTGAGTGGTACGCTCCTCTTCTGCTATCTTTTTTCCCTCTTTCTCAGGAGGAGGGTAGGAGGAATGACCGGAGATACCCTCGGGGCTACCCTCGAGCTGGCGGAGGTAGTGACACTTTTCAGTATACATCTGTGGGTTGCGTAGATGGAACACGGCGGAAGGGTCTTTCAGGCGGCTGAGAGCCTTGCGATCTCCCCCCATGAGATCCTCGATTTCAGCGCCAACATCAATGCGTTCTTCGATCTGTCGGCGATACAAGGGCTGATTGAGGAGTACATCGACTACATTCGCTTCTATCCTGATCCTGATCTGAGGCAGGGACGACGGATCCTCGTGGAGTGTGTATGCTGTCCTGAAGGGAACATCGCCGTCGGAAGTGGAGAGACACAGCTCATCCACCTCCTCCCGCAGGCCCTGCGACCCCACAAGGTTGTCATCCCCGTGCCCACCTTTTCAGAGTACGAGAGGGGGGTGCTGAAGGCAGGTGTTGAGGTCTCCTTCCTCCCGCTCGCAGAAGAGGATGGTTTCTCCCTGCGGGCCGATGCGCTCCTGTCGGCATGTGACCGTTCGGTGGACATGGTCATCCTCTGCAACCCCAATAATCCGACAGGGCAGCTCATACACGAAGAGGAGCTGACCGAGATCGAGCGGTATTTCCGGAGGCAGGACACATGGCTGGTGGTGGATGAGGCGTTCCTTGACTTCGTCCCAGGGCATAACAGACCCTCGCTGCTGGATAAGGCGATCGACGGGCGCGTTATTCTCCTGAGATCACTCACCAAATGTCTCGCCATACCGGGCTTGAGGCTCGGCTATCTCATTGCCCCTGCTGATATTGTCAGAAGGATCGTTGACCTTACCCCCCCCTGGTCGGTCAACTGCTTCGCCCAACTGATCCTTGAGCACCTCAGGGATCTCTACAGACTCTTCGAAGAGGGGCTCTCGCAGCTGTTCGAGGAACGGGATTTTCTCGCCGAGGAGCTTCAAAAGGACTTTACGGTCTTTCCCTCAGAGGCCAACTTTCTCCTCTTCAAATCCGAGGGGCTCACGTCGGGAAGGCTCGCAGAGGAACTCCTGCGACACCGGATTCTGGTGAGGGATTGCAGTAACTTCAGGGGATTGGGAGAGGGGTTCATCAGGGTGGCTGTGAGGAGGAGAGAGGAAAACCTGAGATTACTGAACGCTATACAGGAGGTGCTATGATGCGAACGCTGGAAATCTGTCTGAAGGCCATCAATCCCCTCGACGAAGATGCCATAGAGAAGGCGAAGGGGCGTACCCGAGACCTCATCATGCCCTCCCTCGCCCTCGGGAGGCTCCACGAGATCTCCTGGCAGATGGCGGGGATAAAGCGAGGGATCGCAAGCGAGCTGCGAGATAAGGTGATTATGGTGGGGGCTGGGGACCACGGCGTGGCCGAGGAGGGGGTGAGCCTCTATCCCCAAGAGGTAACACGGCAGATGGTCTCAGGGTTCATACAGGGTGTCGCTGGTATCAACGTCATCGCCCGCCACGTGGGGGCCAGGGTCCTGGTGGTTGACTTCGGCGTCAAGGGTGATCCAGTCCCCCTGTGGCTTTCGGCGCCGGACCGTTTCCGGAATAAAAAGGTGGCCCCCGGGACGGGCAATATCACCCGAGGCCCGGCGATGAGCAGAGGGCAAGCAGAGGAGGCAATCGCCAAGGGGATAGATGTCTTTGAAGAGGAACGAAAGCGGGGCGTGGATATCATCGCCACTGGTGACATGGGCATCGCCAATACCACCGCCTCTGCCGCCGTGATCTGCGCCCTCACCGGGCTCCCCCCTGAGGCGATAGCAGGGAGGGGCACCGGACTTGACGAGAGACGCCTTCAAGAAAAGATATCGGTGATCGGCAGGGCGCTCGATGTCAACCGCCCTGATCCGGCGGATCCCCTGGATGTGCTAGCCACAGTGGGTGGTTTTGAGATCGGGGGGATCTGCGGATGGATCCTGGGGGGTGCCGCAGGAGGGGTTCCCGTCATTGTGGATGGTTTCATCTCCACGGCAGCGGCCATGCTCGCGGTGGCCATGGAACCGAAGACAAAGGGCTACCTCTTCGCAGGTCACCTCTCAGAGGAGAAGGGCCACCGCATAGCCCTCGAACACCTGGGACTCGAACCCCTCCTTGACCTCAAGATGAGGCTCGGCGAGGGTACTGGCGCCGCCCTGGCCATGCCCATCATCGAGGCGGGGATGAAGATACTCGCTCAGATGGCCACCTTTGAGGAAGCGGGGGTGAGCAGGGGTGCAGAATAATCCTTTCTTCGTATAATCTTTCCTAGCTCAACAGGAGTGTACAAAGGACTACTGCTAGAGACAAGAAGCTTATCGCATACATCAAACGGATCGCCCGCGGGATGTTCGAGGGCTCCCGCTCCTTCACGCCGTCGCCCATGGGCGAAACCTCCTTCCTCAGCCCCTGATAATAACTTATACCTCCGAGGATAATCCCCAAGGCCCCTGCGAAGGCGGCCTCTGGGATACCCGCATTGGGGCTCGGCGCCTTGCCCCTATCTCTGAGCATGACCCTGATGCTATCCTTCGCCCTCATCCCCAGGACCAAGGCTGCCACGGGGATAACCGCCCCCGTGATCCTCGCGGGGATGAAGTTCATGAGGTCGTCCATCCTGGCGGAAAACCAGCCGAGCGCCCTGTATCGTTCGTTCTTATATCCTACCATGGAGTCGAGGGTGCTCGTGGCCTTGAAGGCCAGGGCAAGGGGTGCCCCTCCCACCAAGGCGTAAAAGAGAGGGGAGATGATCCCATCCACCGTGTTCTCTGCCACACTCTCCACCGTCGCCCTGACGATCTCTGTAGGTGACAGGACCTCGGTATCCCTCCCCACGATCCTGGACAAAAGCCTCCTGGCCTCGACGATATCGCCCTGTATCAAGGCCTCGTAGACGTCTCGCGCCTCTCTGTCAAGGTCCCTCACGGCGATGGTGGTATAGATGAGGAGGCAGCTCAGCCCCATCCCCGCCCAGGGGTGGATCAGGGAACCGAGGTGGATCAATCCCCAGGCGATACCGAAACTCCCACCCACCACTACGAGCCACAGGATCACCCCGGCACCATAGAGATTGGCGCAGACCCTGCGCAACCAGCTCTCGAGGCGGCGTATGCACCACCCCATCACCCGCACGGGATGGGGGTAGTTCCTGGGGTCACCGAGGGTGAGGTCGCCCACAAAGGCAACGAGTATGACCAACGCCCTTTCCATACGTGGATGCGGCTTAATCGCCCCCTGGGACGGGCACGATGGCGGGCTTGGCCTGTATCGGGGTTACGACGACGGTCACCGCAGTCCGATAGACCTCTTCTATCACCTCTTGCCTCAATACTGCTTGGGGGGGGCCGACCCTGTGCAGGCGGCCTTCGTTGAGCAGGATGAGTCTGTCGCAGTAGAGACCGGCGAGGGTGAGATCGTGCAGGACTACTACGATGGTGAGTGAGCGTTCCCTGTTGAGCCCCCGCAGGAGGTCCATGATCTGGACCTGATGGCCGATGTCGAGGTGGGCCGTGGGCTCATCCAAAAACAGCAGTTGAGGTTGCTGGGTGAGGGCCCGGGCCACGAAGGCGAGCTGTCGTTCGCCACCGCTGAGCTCCCCCATCCTCCGCTCCCTGAGGTGATCTATCCCCGTCAGTGCCATGACCTGCTCGGCTATTGTCAGATCTCCCTCGGTCTCCAGGAGCTGAAATCTGTCCCAATGCGGTATCCTCCCCAGCAGGACGAACTCCTCCACCGAGAAGGGTGAGATCGCTTCCGGCGATTGCGTCACCACGGCCCGCTGCCTCGCCAGTTCCCTGCGACCTATCTTGTTCGTTGGCGTCCCCTCAAGGAGAATAGTCCCCGTGCGGAGAGGGAGGAGTCCGTTGATCGCCCTCAGGAGGGTGGTCTTGCCCGAGCCGTTGGGGCCGATGATCCCCACAAACTCCCCCCGGGCCACCGTAAGGCTTACATCACGCACGACGATCTTTTTCCCATATCCGCAGGAAAGTCCTTTGATCTCTAGTATCGACCCTTTCATCCCAGAGAGGCCCCCCTCCTGCTCAGGGCGTAGATAAAGACGCCCCCTCCGACCAGCCCCGTTATGACCCCCACGGGCAGCTCCACCGGGGCCAGGACGGCACGCGCCAGGGTATCGCAGAGGATGAGAAAGATGGCCCCTGAGAGGTAGGAGGTCACCAGGAGTATCCGGTGATCGCCTCCCACGAGCAGGCGCATCAGATGGGGGATCACCAGGCCGACAAACCCGATGATCCCCGTCACCGAGACACAGCAGCCCGTGAGAAAGGAGGCCAATAGAAAGAGGGACTTCTTCACCCGCTCCACCGACACCCCGAGGTGAAAGGCCTCCTCCTCACCCAGGGAGAGGGCGTTGAGGTCTACGGAAAAGAAGAGCGACACGATCAATCCTCCCAGCGAGATGAAGAGTATGGCCCGTATGAGTGAGGGGTTGGGCTCTTCGAGGGAGCCCATGATCCAGAAGATGATCCCATGGAGATCTTCCGTCCTCGTGATGGCCATAATGAGCATGATCAGGGCAGAGGCGATAAAGCTCATCATCACCCCGATGAGCAGGAGGCGGGAAAGCCTCATGATCCCTCCCCGTGTGCTGAGGATATAGACCATCGTCATAATCCCCACCGCCCCTAAAAAGCCACTGAGTGGCAGGGAAAGCAGACCAAAGCGTCCAACTCCACCAGCGACGATGGTGAGAGATACCCCTAATGCCGCCCCTCCTGATATCCCCAGGGTGTAGGGCTCGACGAGGGGATTGCGGAACATCCCCTGGAGGATCACCCCTGCGGTGGCCAGACCTCCTCCCACGGCACAGCCGAGCAGGATGCGCGGCAGGCGTACTGCAAAGAGGATGGCATATTCAGGAGTCCCTTGCCCTTCTGTGAGGAGAGAGAAGATCCTTTTCAGTGGGAGGTTTACCGCCCCCACCCCGAGGGAGAAGATGCCGACGGCGACGAGGAGCAGGCCGAGGAGAAAGGCCCACCATAACCATACGGGGTGCCTATTCCACACCATGGAACAACCTCATAAGTTCATTGACCATTTCGACAAAGCTCACGGGGGTGGGGCTGCAGAAGCGGTAGGAGTCCACCGGGTAGATCTCCCGGCGCTTCACGGCGTTTACGGTCGTGTATCTGAGCCATATCTCCTTCTCCTTCTCACCCGTTATACCCATCGTCGCAATCAAGATAATATCAGGATTGCTCCGGAGCACCTCCTCGCGGCTGTAGACGCTCGTCTTGACATCGCCGGCTATGTTCACCCCACCGGCATAGGCGACGAAATCGTTGATGAAGGAGTCCCCACCAGCGGCGACCAAGGGCTTCGCCCCGATTTGAACAAAGACCCGCGGCCGGGACAACTCTTGTATCCTCCTTTTAATAACTGCCAGCTCCTCCTCGGCGCCTTTGATGATCTGTTCGGCCTCCCTCTCCCGCCCTACCCAGCGGGCAAGGGCCGTAAAACCATCGCAGAGCTCCCGGAAATCCCGGGGGGGCTGGATGACCTCCACCCTCACCCCCACATCCCGCAACTGTTGTATCTGCTTGTGATCGGTAAGGGGAGAGGCGACCACCAGGTCGGGACGGAGGTTTATAATCGTTTCCACGTTCACGTCAACGATCGTCCCCACCTTCTCCTTGCTTTGGGCCTCAGGTGGCCTTCGACAATAGGTAGTAACCCCCACTACTCGAGCACCAACCCCGAGGAGGTATAGCTCCTCGGTCAGGGCGGGGACAAGGGAAACAATCCTCTGGGGGGATAAGGAGATGCGTCTGGGGAAGAGAAAGGAGGCAATCCTCTCAATGGTCTCCCCCACACGAGGTCCTGGCCGACAGATGAGGTCACACGGGATGACAAGTATCCGATGGTTGTGTACAGCCGCTATTGCATCCCACCCCTCCTGGCTCAGTACCTGCTGTCTCAACCCCTGGGGGTTGTTGCCACAAATAACGATGACGTCAGGATTGCGCCGCTTGAATTCTTCCTTGTCGACGACAAAAAAGTCCTCTTTGACGTCCTCAAAGACATTCCTCCCACCTGCCGCCCGGTAGAGGCCGCTCTGGAAGTTCATCCCCCCGATCGTACCCAGGGGATCAAGCCCCATGATGCGAAATATACCCGGCCGCTCCCGTTCATTAAGCCTTTTCAGCCTCTCTTGCACCCGGCTGATCTGTCCTTCCACCGTGTCTCTGAGCTTCTTCCCGGCAACGGGAGCTCCCGTGATCTCTCCGATGCGTTCAAACGAGGTGAGGATCTCCTGTATGGTACGGGGGTAAGTCCAGAAGACCCGCACACCCTGCGCCTCCAGCTCTTTTACCACGTGAAGCTGCACGTCCCCGAAGGTCAGCACGAGATCGGGTTTTAAGGCCATGATGCGGTCTAGGTCAGGCGTAGCAAACCCCCCGATCCTCTCTCGATGTTCCACCTCCGGGGGATAGTTGCAGTGGTCGCTGATGCCGACGACCCTCTCACCCACCCCTATGGCAAAGAGGATCTCGGTGACTGAAGGGGCGAGGGAGACGATCCTCTGGGGAGGGTGAGGGATCTCTACAGACCTATTCAGATCGTCCTTCACCCGTATGGGGAAACCGATGGCTTGTGCAGGTGTCAGGGTGAAAAAGAGGAGCAGAAGACCTAAGAGAAATTTCACGCTATTTTTCTTATGTCTCATTTTTTCCCTCCAATTCAAAGCTCAAAACCTTTACGAAAAATATATTTTCCCGCCTGATGATCCTCGTTTCCCCGATAGCTATCCTTTTGGCAAAGATCGGTCCGTCAACCACCAGGGTATGATACTCGCCGTTCTCACCGCACAGGTCGATCCCGCTTCTCTCCATGTGTTCTATAAACGCCTCATCCACCTTCCTACCCAGCCAGTCCACATCCACCATGTCGGACCGTACCGCGATGATTATCGCCTCGAATCCGTCCCCTATAAGGCCTCGAAGAAGATCCTTGTACTCTATTCCCCAGAGGGGGAGTATCGGGATGATCCCCGCTTCGGCGCAGATCCTTTCCACCCATTCCCTGTGTTCGTTGAGGGCGAGGTCGCCGAAGATCCCACCCTGTACGCCCTCTCTTTTAAAGGAGGCCACAGCCCTCTTGAACTCCCGCTCATAAGTATCCCATGAGGCCCGTCTCTGGTAGAGGGGGATACCGATGGCCTGGGATTGGGCGATGAGGAGCTCCTTGCTCACCCGGTGGGAGCGGGTGTAGCGTCCGGTGGTGGCAAACATGGTGAGGAGAGCGACTGCCTCATGGCCCTCGTGGATCGCCTTATAGCACGCGAGACAGCTCTCCTTTCCACCGCTCCAGGAGCAGAATGCCTTCATCTCACCCACCCACAGACCCTGCAGTGTCTCTTTCCTTGGGGTATGCCTGCCCCGCAGCCAGGGCATCCCTCCTCTCCCTGCTGGGGTAAGGGGATCTCACCCACCTCTTCTCGATAGATCTCGTAAAAAGAGAGGTGTTCTTTGCAGAGGAACTTCACCGGATACACCCGCTGCTTCTCCTCAAACGCTTCATCGGAGATCTTCTCCGCGATGATCGTGCGCAGGAGGTCCATGCCGGAACCCTTCTCCAGGGGGCGCTTCCCCTGCCAGATAAACGCAGGGGGCAGATACGGTTCAAAGGCCTTCCGCAGACACCACTTTCCCCATACGCCCCCCTTCTCCTCTCGTATCTTGAATTCCCTCGGCACCATCAAGGCGAAATCGATGAGATCCGCATCCAGATACGGCTGTTTGACCGCAATGCCGAAGTACTCTCCGATTCGATTGGAACTAAAGTTCAGGGAGCGGCTTGTCCCCCGGATATAGCCATTGAGATCATCCATCTCCCTCATGTAGGGATAACCCGCGAAGAGCTCGTCCGCCCCATCCCCGGTCATGATAGAGCTGAGACCCTGACGTTTCGCCTCCCTCATCCCGAAGTAGACGACCAGATCGTTGGGCAGGGCAGGATCGAAGCTTTCGATGATCTTTATCACCTGCCTCAGGGCAGCGAGGGCCTCATCGACCGTAACGTTCACAACGGCAGGATGGATACCGATGACCTCACTGAGGATGGAGGCATAGCGGAGGTCCTCCCCCGTGCCCTCCAGCGTCACCGTGATGGCCTTGGCGTGGGGGGAAAGGGAGCAGAGGATTCCAGAATCTATCCCGCCCGAAAGGAGAATGCCATCGACATGGTATCGTTTCAGGGCGTCCTTTACTTTGTTGCGGACTGATGAAATTGTTCCTTCTACATCCACAGAGTGCCCATTGCAACCCATTGGAGGGGTCACGTTTTTAGAAGATATTCACTTTTACACCCCCGTAGGCAGAAATACCAGGGGTACCATAACCGAAGGCCTCTTCATAGTCCTCGTCGAAGAGGTTTTCGACGCGTGCAAAGAGCTCCAGATATTTGTGGACCGCGAACGATCCACTGAGATTGACCAGCACGTAATCGCCCAACTCCACTCGGCGGGCCGGCCACACCGTAAAATCTTTGTCATCTCGTTCGCCGACATAGAGGAGATCGAGGTTAGCGATCCCCCGTTCATCCAAAAATCGATAACAGATAGTGAGTCCTACCTTGTTCATGGGTCTCCTGAGCAGACGCTCACCCTGATCATCCTCGGTATCCGTGTATGTATACGTGACCCGGGCAGAGAGATCTGCGAAGGGGATGACCTCGATGAAGGATTCAATGCCCAACGTTTTGGCCTCCTCGACGTTCATATAACCCTGATTCCAGATGATAAGGTCATCAAACTCGTTGTGAAAATAGGTCACGCCCACCGTTATACGGTCATCGAACAGGGATTGTTCTACGCCCACATCCCACCCGATGCTCTCTTCAGGATCGAGGCCGGGGTTCCCCCAGTTAGGGGCGTAGAGTTCATAGAGGCTCGGGGCTCGAAACCCCGTACCAACGGACCCCCGTACCGTGGTACCGGTTTTATCGATCACGAAGGCCTGGGTTACCCTGAAGGTGGTATGGTCGCCGAACTCCCGGTGCCTATCCCAGCGGGCCCCTACGGTGGTGAAGGAGATGTCAAACAGCTTTATCTGGTCCTGGGCAAAGAGGCTGTAGGTGTAGGCGGACCTGTCCAAACGGCTCCACGGATCCGCGCTCTCCATCGCCTCTTTTTCATACTCAAAACCGGCGGTCAGGGTATTGGTCTTGTGGAGATAGAGGTTGTGCTGCCAGGAGATCTCATGCTTCTGGCCGTCGTAGTGGCTATCTCCCCACGGATCATCTTTGTAAGCCCTGCTGTGGGTCGTAAGACCATAGGCGAGGCTCTGTTCCCAAAGGCCATCGAAGGCGGTAACCGTCATATGGGGCCGGAGGAAGAACTCCTGCTTTTCCAGACGATAATCCTCTCTGTCCCGATTTGGTCCTCCCCCATTATCTAACTCGGTCATTCCGTCGTGCAATCGAAAATTCAACCCCATATCCAACCAGTCGGTGGGTACGATCCCCAACCGGCTCGACACGGTGAAATCTTCCCACGCATCATCTTCCGTGTTCCCGGGAAGATCCGCATCTGCGGCGGAGAATCCCTCAGCGCGTATATGGGAGAAAGCAAAGGAGAAATCTGCCCGGTCATTGGCCGCTCCCAGGCCGGCAAACTGTCGTGCGGTTGAATACGAACCTCCTTCTGCCCCCAGATAGATATACGGTTTCTTCACCCCTTTTTTCGTTATGATATGTATCACCCCTCCCATGGCGTCGGCACCATACAGGACACTCTGCGGACCCCTGACGATCTCTATGCGTTCGATGTTATCCACGGTGAGGTTGGCAAAGTTAAACTGACGCTGCGCTTGGCTCGGATCGCCCACTTCCATTCCATCAATGAGGACCAGGGTGTGATAGGAGTTGGCGCCCCTGAGGAATACCGAGGTCTGTGATCCTGGTCCCCCAGTAGAGACTACGTCGAGTCCCACGGTACCCTTGAGGACCTCCTTCACGGTGCTATATCCTTTCGCCTTGATCTCCTCCTCCGTGATCACCGTCACAGAGCTCCCGAGTTCCTTCTCAGCGGTGGGGATCTTGGTGGCCGTGACGACGACCTCTTCCAGCTCCACGGCCTCTTTCCCCCCGGCGAACAGATTACTGAAGGCACCAAAGGTGACCACCATTAAAAGAACAGCAAAAAACCCATACTGTTTCATATCATTTCTCCTTTACTTTGAGAATCAAAAAGCCCTCAGGGAAATTCCCTGAGGGCTGCACCCAGTTTTCTTCGCCCCTTACCCCTCCCCTCAATCCACGAAGGGGATCATGAGCACCAATGCGGGCAGGTCTTCTGGCTCCCGGATCCATCTACTCCCCGCGCCTTCCCATCCCGCTTTGGCGGGACAGTGGCTTTCTGCGGTTTTCGTCCCCGGTCACAGCGGCGGGACCGCTCCCGTTTTTAACGGGATTCCCTCTTAGGCCATGCAAGGCACCCGCATCACAACACTGTATTCAATTGTTGACGTCTCTATAGCATACCCACGTATCCCTGTCAACCCCTCCCATGGCTCGATATATGGCCTTGACTTTAAGGATTATGTGATTGTATAGGTATATTACAGATGAGGAGAGGAGGTGGTTTTGGCTATTGCGTTATTAATTTCAAAAAAGGAGGATGCTATGAAAAAGAGGCGGGGAAAGTTACTCATAGCAGGTGTTATCGTTTGTGTAATCGTCGGATTGGGGACCCTAGCCTTCATTGGGACAGGATGCAAGAAGGTTGAGAAGTCAATTATCATCGGTTGTCCCCTTTCCACTGCCTTTCTCTACGGCTGGGATGCAGAGAGGGCAATTACCATGGCTGTGGAGGAGATCAATGCCCAGGGTGGTGTCAATGTGGGGGGCCAAAAACGCCCCTTTAAGGTGGAGGTCATGGATACCCGTGATCTCGAACCCGGAGTGCCGGTAAGCGAGGCCCTCTTAGTGGTGGAGAAGCTCATCCTGGAGAAGAAGGCCGATTTCATCATGGGTGGCCCGGTGCGCTCCGAGGCAGCATTGGCCGCCATGGACCTGCTTTCCAAATATAAGAAGGTCTCCATCCTGACCACTGGTGTGTTGACCCCTAAGTACCATGAGCGTGTGGCCGAAGAATATGAGAAGTTCAAGTACTGTTTCCGAATTACCGGTGAGGCCAAGTGGATGGTCGGGGGTGAGATTATCCCCTGCCTGGTGGAACTCGGGGCAAAGTACGGTCTCAACAGGCTGTTTATCATGGTGCAGGACGTGGCTCATGCGCGCTCCGGTGGTAGTCTCATCGCTAAAATTATGGCTGAAAAAGGGTGGCATGTTATTGGGGATCCGGAGATCTATCCAACGGGCACGACCGATTTTTCCATGGGCCTGTTGAAGGCAAAAAAGGAGAAAGCCCAGGTCATCCTCATCTGGATGGACATGCCCGAGACCTCCATCCTCCTCAAGCAGTGGTACGATATGAAGGTGCCAGCCCTGCCCTTTGGTTCAATTATTGCAGCAGCCGAACAGCCCGGTTTCTGGGGGGCGACCGAAGGGAAGGGGGAGTACTGCCTGGCCAATGTGGTGAATGCCGGCAATGCCCCCAGTGAAGCCACCCCGTGGACCATGAAATTCTTCGATGCCTATGCCAAACGGTGGAACATCGAACCCGAGGGATACGGGACCTCCAGCAGTTACATGGCACCCTACGTGCTGAAGGACGCCATCGAACGCGCCGGTTCCCTCGACCCTGACAAGGTAGTGGCTGCGTTGGAGAAGACCGACCTCATGGGGGTCTATGGACGCATCCAGTTCGACCCCCAGAGCCATCAGATTATGCCGAGCCTGGACCCCCAAGAAGGGGCCGTGGGTACCATCTTTCAGTGGCAGGCCGGCAAACGGATAGTGGTCTTCCCGCCCAAAATAGCCATGGGGGAGATCAAGCTCCCGCCGTGGATGAAGCAGCAGTAAAGAGTCTATAGCACCGGAGCATATGGGGAGGGGCTGACCCCCTCCCCATATGAATAGACCATGACAACCTTGAGGACGAGACCTGAGGGATGGACATACTCATCTATGGGACGATAAACAGCATCACGCTGGCCCTGATGGCCCTCGGTTTCACCCTGGTCTATGGAATCAGCAGACTGCCCAACTTCGCCCACGGTGCCATATACGTCGTTACTGGATTCATCGTCTGGGGTTTCATCAATACCCTGGGGCTCAATTACCTTTTAGCCATCCTCCTCTCCTTGGTTATCACAGGGTTGATCGGTGCCGCCGTCTATCAGTTCGTCCTTATTCGGGTGCGGGGGATGGCGACATCGGAGATCATCGCCTCCTACGCTATTGCCCTGGCGATCCTCGAGGGACTGCGTTGGGGCGGTTTTAAGGGCATGACCTACACCCTTCCCCCCTTTGTGGAAGGGAGTGTCGAGATCGGCGGTGTCCCGGTAGACCTTCAACGAATTATCGTCGTGGTGGTGGGGGTTGTCGTGGTGGCCTTTTTATGGCTCTTTACCCACTATAACAGGATCGGCCTGGCGCTGAGGGGGATGGCCCAGGACGAACGCGCCGCCATGATGCTGGGGATAGATTCTGACCGCATGGCGGTGATCGCCATGGCCCTGGGGTCGGCACTGGCCGGCTTGGCGGCGGTGGTCTTGCTGCCCCTGGGCAATATCGTGGTGGAGGCAGGGTACAGTGTCCTGATCTTCGCCATCGCGGTCTGCATCGTAGGGGGTCTGGGGAGTTGGGTAGGGGCCGTGCTCGCTGCCTTTATCATCGGCTTTGCCCAAATACTCACCGTGGTCTACATTGAGCCTCACTTCCACATGGTGGTGGCCCTCTTGGCCATCATCATCACCCTCATCATGAGGCCTTCGGGACTTTTCGGGAGGCAGAAGGAGCTTGAGGAGCGGGTCTAGGGATGGCAAGGGAGGCGCAGCGTAGGGAACGGTTGGATCGGGGCATCAAGGTACGCACCGAAGGGATATATGCCATCTCCTCATGGCAGGAGATGGGTTACCTCCTGGTACCCCGCTTGGTGTTAATCGTGGGGCTCCTGGTGGTCCCCCTCGTTATTCCCAGCCTTTACTGGCAACGGGTGATATCTATCGTCTGTATATACGTCTTGCTCTCTCTGAGCTTTGACTTTCTGGCCCATTTCGTGGGGCTGGTCTGCCTCGGGGGTGCCTTCTTCATCGGCGTTGGCGGCTATATCGCAGCCATTCTGAACACATCCCTGGGGTTACCGCCGGCCCTGACCATCCCCATCGCCACCATCGTTGGTGGGGTGATCTGTACCGTGTTGCTCTTGCCGTGCTTGCCCCTGAGGGGTATCTACTTTGCCATTGTGACGCTCATATATCCTTTGGTCCTGGGCAAGATCATCGAGGCCCTGGATATCCTGGGAGGGACCGATGGCATACCCGGGGTGGCCAGCTTCCAGAGTAGATGGACCGAACAGTATTTCATTATAATCATGGTCCTCATCGCCCTCTTCGGATTGCGGAGATTGGTCAATGAGGATATCGGGTTGGTACTGCGAGGGGTGAAGGACAACGACCAGGCGGTCAAGGCCTCAGGTATCAGCATCACCCGTTACAAATCCATCGCCGTGTTCATCGCCTCTGCCCTGGGCTGTCTCGGTGGTGCCTATCTGGTCCATTTCTATATGTGGGCCGGCATATCGCTGTTTGCCCTCGACTTTTCCATCATACCCATCGCTGTTACGGTGATAGGGGGAGGTGGTACACTCGTCGGAGCTGTTGTGGGAAGTTTTATCCTTGTCCCGATCTCTGAGTTATTGCGGGCCTTCGGCACCCTGAGGATCGTCTTTTATGCACTCATCTTAGTGGCCTTCATCGTGTTCAAGAGTGAGGGGATCATGGTCTATGCCCAGCGTAAGTATCACCAGTTTGAAAGGTGGGCCAAGATATGAGTAAGGAGCCCATCCTTCGGGTGGAAAAAATGAGCAAGTCCTTTGGTGGCGTTCAGGCATTGTTTAACGTCAGCTTTAAGGTATATAAAGGTGAGATCTTTGGCATCATCGGCCCCAATGGCTCGGGCAAGACCACCCTCATCAACTGTATCACCGGTTTCGTGAAGATGGATTCAGGAAAGGTCTTCTTCCGGGAAAAAGAGATCAGTGGGCGAGCCCCCCACAAGATCGCTGACCTGGGTATTACCAGGACCTTTCAGATCATGAGGCCCTATTATACGCTCCCCGCCTATAAGAACCTCATCGTACCCCTCTTCTCACCCAGGGCCAGGCGCACTGGTGGATGGAGAGGAGGGGGAAGACTGGGGGATAGAAATACGGTGGGTATCGATATACTCGAGGAAATCGGTTTTGAACGTGACTCCTTCGTCCCCTACAAGCTTGCCTCCACACTGCCCACGGGTTACCTCAAACGTCTGGAATTGGCCAGGTGTCTTGCTTTACGACCAGAGGTCATCATCTGTGATGAGGTCTTCTCTGGTTTGAGCATGAGCGAGATTGCGAGTATGGTCCCTCTCATAGAGAGATTGCAGATGGATGGCATCACCCTCATCATGATCGAGCACCGCCTACGAGAACTCTTCCGGGTTGCCAACAGGGTGATGGTGTTAAACTTCGGAGATAAGCTCGTCGAGGGCATCCCCGAAGAGATCATGG
>CAYQOD010000018.1:0-14597 GCA_964419065.1 uncultured Thermodesulfobacteriota bacterium
TCCATCCAGTCAGACCCATTTTTATTCTCTGGCTGGGGGACCAGGATTCGAACCTGGATTCACGGAGTCAGAGTCCGTTGTCCTACCATTGAACGATCCCCCAATCTACGTACTAATGTACCGGAAGTACTGGGTTGCGTCAACGATTTTTCTTTTCAAACTTCCCACTTCTTCTCTTGATTGGGTTTTCCCTCCGCCCTCACCTTGATCAGCTCGGCCACAATGCTCACGGCGATCTCTTCGGGGGTTTCGGCACTGATTGCGAGGCCGATGGGGGCATGGACCCGATCCAGTTCCCTCTGGGCATGGCCCTCCTGTATGAGCTGCTTATAGATGATGTCCCGTTTGCGGCGGCTCCCGATCATCCCGATGTAACGGCACTCCATGGGTAAGACCTGCTTCAAGACCGTATAGTCGTGCATGTGCCCTCGTGTGACGATTACCATATAGGTCTGCTCATCAGGCTCGATCTTTTCGCCGACTGTTTCAAAATCCTGTATCCAGATCTCGTCTGCCTGGGGGAATTGCTCGCGGTTGGCGAATTCCGCACGGTCGTCGATGACGATGACCGAAAACCCCACCATATGGGCCACGGGCGCGATATAACGTGATATGTGCCCTGCCCCGAAGATGTAGAGGGTAGGTTCAGAGAAGATCGGTTCCAGGTAGAGCCTTCCCCCCTGATAAGGGATGAGCCGGACTTTTTTATCGTGTATGACCTCTTGGGTTGTGGTGAGGACTTCCTGACCTAATGCGAGGGGGCCGATGGACTTGCCTTCGGATAGTACCAGGCCCTTTGCTTCCCTTCCCTCTTGTGGAGGCTCGGCGCTGATCACCGTGGCCAACACTGCTTCCTTACCCTGCTTTTTCAGCTCAAGCAGCTTGGCATAGAGATCTTTGAGTCCGAGAGAGAGAGGTTCAAGAAAGATCTCGACATCCCCGCCGCAGATCATCTCTGTTTCGGCGATTTCTCTGCCGGTGAGGTGAAAGTCTAGGGCTTTCGGCGTACCCTCAGACATCACCGTGCGGGCCTCTGCGATGCAATCGGCCTCGAGGTGTCCCCCTCCTACGCTTCCCAGGAACGATCCGTCCTCCCTGATCAGCATCTGGGCGCCGCTCTTTCGCGGGGCAGAGCCCGACTGCTGGATGACCGTCGCCAGCACTACCTTTTTACCCTGTAATAAGAGCCGGACGATCTCTTCATAGAGCTTTTTCACTTCCATTCCTCCTCTGGATAACCTCCACAATGGGGTGGTGGTAAAAGAGTCTCGCCAGCACAACCCTCCCGATGCGAGGTTCTTCCTCGCGGAGGATCATCCTCGCCACCTCCCGTGCCCCATTGAGATCTTCAGCAGTCTCTATCTTGTTAAGAACTGGTATGATCCTCGCCTCTGGGGGGACGCTCTTGAGCAGCCCCTGAGGATGGGTGATCAATGTGGCGATGAGCTGGGGGGTGATAGGATCACTGAGTTTCACCCCTGTCAGCTCCGCGACACGCTCAGGGCGGAAGGCTACTTCCTCGCTTAAGGGTCTCCCCAGGGCGTCGATCCCTATCATAGGAATGTGAAGGGTGGTAGCTGGGGGGATGACCGGTTCATGATCTCCCGGGGCCTTGAGCGGGAGTTTTCGTGCCCCATCTGCCTCCACGATGATGTGATCAGGTGATAGCTCTCGAGCCATTTCTCCGATCAGTTTGGGGCTTACCCCCCCGATTTTTCCATCTGGGTATCTCTGCGCAGCCAAGGTGACATGGTTGTTGTAGAGGAGCTTCTCTCGGATCAAGCTCATAACCCCTGCAAGATTCTCTTCTATCACCAGGGAGGGGGTCTGTTCTTGAGAAGGCTCGTATATCTTGGTGGTAGTGGTCGTGATGACCTTGAGACCCCTTTCTTGAAGTTCCCGGGCCAGGGAGAACATCAGGGTAGTCTTTCCGCCTCCCCCCACCAAAGATATGATTTCCTGGGCCCCGAGGCAGAAGGCATCGGCTAACCCGGGGTACTCTTCTCCGTGGATTCCTCTCTTTCTCAGGATCACCCACAGCCCCCCTTCTTTTGAGATTTCCGCCTCCTCTTGGAAGGACGTCTCATTGATCATCGCAGTCAGATCCTCTTCGGTTATCCACCGCTTTCCTAATAGGAGGTTCAATCGCTTTGATTCCTCAGCTATCTCTTCGATGAGTACCGGTGGTGTGATGGATCCATAGCCGCCGCCCATGATGGCAAGGCCGCCAGGTCGCAGTACCCGATAGATTTCATGCAGTATAGCAGCGTGGAGGAAGAAGAAGGCCCCGCGGAAGATCACGAGATCAAAGCTCTGGTCCATGAAGGTCAGAGGGGAGAGGGGAGAGGTTTTAAATAGTATCCGTTGGGCGTGAGGGGTTTTGTATATCTCCTTCAGCAGTGGGGCAAAGAGATCGGGCGATTCATCAGCAACGACCACCCTGAAACCGGGTGTGAGAGAGGGGAGTCCCTTGGCGATCCCCCCGGAAAAGGGGCCCAGTTCCAGCACATCACCCTCCTTTTGGCCGTAGAGGTCCGTTATCCAACGGGCAAGATACGGGTAGATTTTTTCCCAGAGCCTATTGATCTTTCCGATTATCTGAGGGTCCATTCATCGACGATTGAAGTGGGCGAGGATGGCCTCCAGGACGCCTCCGCCGATGGCCCGAGCCTTGTCCGAGATGGTAAAGCAGTTCTCCCGGTTCCCCCTGGGGTCCACATCACCCGCCTTCAATCCCTTGTGTACCGTCGTCCCCTCCCGGAGTAACCCCCTGAGAACCCCTGAGATCTCTGTCACGGTTGGCTCATCCTCGACCCATGCTACCGTTTCCCCTGCTTCCACCATATCTCCGATCCGCTTCACTGGGTGAAAGGCTCCGTCGCGTGGCGCCCGAAACACCCGCTGTGCAGCAACCCCACCGATCTCTCCAGGCACGCCGGTGTTCGGTTGGGCAGGGCCTTCGGTTATAACCCTCCCGAGATCATGCCCCCGGTTGGTCTCGATGACTACGTCCACGTCTCTTCCTGCCCAGAAACCCGGCCCCAGTCCGATGACCAGGGGCGCATCTCCTTTATAGGTGCCGGTGTTCTTCTTGGTCAAGATGGCGTCCACGATCACATGGGGCTTCATAGATTCTCGCACGGCCCCCTCGGGATCAATAAGGAGCGGGATCTTCCCTTCCTCCCAGGCGAGAAAGACGTCTTGAGGGGCGGCAACGTGTTTGGCAACCACGCCTTCTACTTCTTTTTCTATTTGGAAGATGGCCTCGCAGAAGGAGACCTCCCTCCTCACACAGAGGGGCTGGGGGATCTCGGTTAACACCACGTTCAGATGGGATTTAAAGAGGCGATGTGCCACCCCACTGGCCATCTCACCACCGCCCCTGATCAGTACGTGCAGATTGTTGAGGGCGATCTTCTCAGCCATTAACCTTATCCTTTGCCGAACGGGCAGATAGGAAAGCGACAGGCCTCACACCCCATGCACAGCCCACCATGCCCCATCTTGATGATATCCTCGCGTGTCACTGTTTCACCTGCCAATATCCGGGGGAAGATGAGGTCGAAGATGGTGGTCTTGGCGTAAAAGACGCAGGCAGGAAGCCCCAACAAGGGGATCCCATCCAAGAGGGCATAGAGGAACATGGCACCGGGAAGGACCGGAGCGCCATAGGAGATGACATCTGCACCGGCCTCCTGTATCCCCCTCCTCGTTACATCTCCTGGGTCGATGGAGAGCCCGCCCGTGGTGAGGAGCACCTCTGCCCCCTTATTCTTCAACTGCATCAGGGATCGAGCGATCTGGTCAGGATCATCGGGTGCGAGCAACTTCTCTATAACGGTAGCACCGTGCTCCCGTATCTTTTCCCCTACCATCTCGTCGAAACTATCCTTGATCCGCCCATGGTAGACCTCGTTTCCGGTCACCACCACCCCAACCCTTTTGAGTTTATAGGGGTGTATGTCGATCATCGTATGATCTTTACATCTCTCCTCCACCGCCTCTATCTTTTCCACGGCAATGGTCAGGGGGATCACCCTGGTGGCGGCTACCATCATCCCCTCCTGACAGGAGGTATGGTTGTGGAGGGTGGAGACGACGATGTCACCCACGGAGTTGATCCACTCCAAGGAGGGGATATCGATCGAGAGCACCCCCTTCCATCGGGCCCGCAGGGAGACCTTCCCCTCCTCTGGGTCTGTGAATGCTATCCCCCGTCCGGCTATGGCCTGGGCAAGACGCATACCCGCTTCATCCTCATGGATCTCTCCTTCTTCCATCTCCAGCACGTATATGTAATTATTACCCGTATCCAAGAGCACGGGGATATCTTCCTCTCGGATGATGTGTCCCTTTTTGAAGATTGCGCCCTTGAATGATCCAGGGACTATCCTGGTAACATCATACCCTAATACCATGCCGATGGTCTCTTGGACCCTCACCTTACGCATATCTGGGCTCCCTCTTTTCCCTGAGTTACATCTTAACGATCTCAACCCCCCTTGTCAATTTGTCCCCGCTCACAGTAGCTCAGTGCCCTGTTGTTGGCCTCTCTCGCGTATTCAGGGAGACGTTGTAAAAAATACCCAGGAGAGGTATAGTAGAAAAAGGCCTCTGTCATCACGGCTGGGCAGGAAGATAGCCAGAGAGGCCACACACATACGAGAGAAATAGCCGTTGCCGATTACATCACCGAAGGGTGATCTGGAGGGAGGATGATGGAAGAACTGAAAAAGAGGTATCGTGAACAGAGAGAGCGATTGGAGAAT
This sequence comes from uncultured Thermodesulfobacteriota bacterium, assembly GCA_964419065.1. Taxonomy (GTDB): domain Bacteria; phylum Desulfobacterota; class B13-G15; order B13-G15; family RBG-16-54-18; genus CAYQOD01. The sequence continues at coordinate 4,770 of CAYQOD010000018.1, forward strand.
CTGCGAGGGCATCTTTGACGTTGATGGGAAAAAGAGACGTGTAGAGGAGATTGAGAAGGCGGAAGGTGCTCGCGGGTTTTGGGATGATCCACAGCACGCCAAGGAGGTGTTGAGAAAAAAGGTAGATCTTCTCCGATACATCGATGCGTGGGAAGCCCTCGCCAAGGAATTGGACGAGATTGAGATCCTCTTGGAGATAGCCGAGGTGGAGGATGGGGGAGAGGCTGAAGAGGCTCAGAGGAGGCTTGTTGAGACTGAAAAGAAGATCAGGGCCCTGGAGCTTGAGAGGATGTTCGGCGGCGATGATGATCGCCGCAATGCTATCGTCAGCATCAATGCCGGTGCCGGAGGAACAGAGGCCCAAGACTGGGCTGAAATGTTGTTGCGCATGTATTTGAGATGGGCAGAGCGCAGGGACTTTTCCACTGAGATAGTTGATATCCTGGCAGGCGACGAGGCTGGTATCAAGAATGTTACCTTTATGGTTGATGGGGAGTACGCCTATGGGCATCTGAAGGCCGAAACAGGGATACACCGCCTGGTGCGCATCTCCCCCTTTGACACAGGGAGACGCCGTCACACCTCCTTTGCCTCCGTCTTCGTCTATCCGGAAACCCCTGGTGATGTAGCGATAAAGATCGACGAGAAGGATCTGCGGATAGATACCTACCGATCCAGTGGGGCAGGGGGACAGCATGTGAACAAGACCGATTCTGCCGTCCGAATAACCCACATCCCCACAGGTATTGTGGTCCAGTGCCAAAATGAGCGCTCTCAGCACAAAAACAAGGCCACGGCCATGAAGATCCTTCAAGCCCGCCTCTATGACTTGGAAATGCGCAAACGGGCGCAAAAGATGGAAGAGATCCACAAGAGCAAAAAGGGGATCGCCTGGGGAAACCAGATACGTTCGTACACCTTGCATCCCTATCGTCTGGTCAAAGACCACCGAACTGATTTGGAACGGGGGGACGCGGAGAGTGTTTTAGATGGGGATATAGACCTCTTCATCGAGGGTTATCTCATGAAGGGTAGTGGGCCGTAAGAACTTGACTTTTCTATCAAGAGAGACTACAATCCGTTCCATGGACAATGAAAGAGCAATCGATACATTTGTGATCTTAGAAGAGAGATTGAACAAGGTATTGGACGGATACACTAAACTAAAGGAGGAGAGAGGAGAGATTATAGCCCAGGTGAGGGGAAAAGAAGAGGAAGTGGAGAGGCTTAAGGGAGAGATTTCCTCCCTGAACAATGAGAGGCTACAGATACGCACGAGGATAGAACGGCTGATAGAGAAGCTTGAGGGGATCCCCTTGGATGATTATTAACCCCGATTGGTTACAAAATAAGGGGATCAGAGATGGTGAAGAGGAGTGTTGAGGTTGAGATCTTTGGACAACGATATATACTGAGGAGTGGGTTTTCTGAAGAGCAGGTGAGGGAAGTAGCTACATACGTGGATGGTAAGATGAGGGAGGTAGTGGAAGAAACCAAGACTGTCGACACCCTCCATATAGCCATCTTGACAGCCTTGAATATCGCCCGTGAGTATCTGCAGGAGAAGGATGCAAAGGAAGAGCTCCTGCAGCGGATAGCGGAAAAGACCGAGCGACTAGAGAAATTTATAGCCTTGAAGATGGAGTGAATGGGGACAAGGAAAGGCAAGCAAACGGGAGCTATTGTGTCGGAGTAGCCTCTACCAAAAGACCCGCGGGTCTTTGATGAGATAGAAAGTTTTGCTGAGGTAAAAAAGTGTTGGCAGTTTCAAGAGGCTTGTCAGAGGTCGATTTCATGAGCCACAATCAGTTGCAGGAGGTCCTTTCCTGTAACTGATTCAGCAACCCTTTCCTTAAGCCACCCTTTTCTCTCCTGAACGAAGCCCCCACATTCCACATGAATACCAGGAAGGAGGTGTGTTAATGCAGATTTCTCCTGTAATTTTGATCGTTGCTATTGTTGCCGCCAGCGGGTTAGGACTCTCGATAGGTTTTTTTATTCGCAAGAAGTTAAGCGAGGCCAAACTAGAGTCAGCAGATAAGACTGCAGAGAGAATCATATCCGAGGCCGAGAAGAAGGCGGAGATGCTGAAAAAAGAGGCCCTCCTTCAGGCCAAGGACGACCTCTATCAGACCAAGGCTGAGTTTGACAAGGAGATGACTGATAAGAAGGCCGAACTCCAGAGACTGGAGAGGAGGCTCCTGCAGCGAGAGGCCAATATCGACAAAAAGGTGGATGTACTGGATTCCAAGGAGATCGAGATCAACAAGAAAGAGAAGGCCCTGGCTGAGAAAGAGAAGTTGATTTTGGAGCAGGATAAGAAGTATCAGGGTCTCTTGACGGAGGAGAAGTCCAGACTGGAGAAGATCGCCAATATTACTTCCGAGGAGGCCAAGCGGTTGCTGGTGGAGAGGATGGAGGGTGAGGCGCGACATGAGGCCGCCAAGCGGATCAAGGAGATCGAGGATGAGACACGAGAGCAGGCGGCCAAGAAGTCGAAGGAGATTATCAGTCTAGCGGTGCAGAGGTATGCTGGGGAGTACGTCGCAGAAAAAACGGTCTCGTTGGTCAACCTCCCCAATGAGGAGATGAAGGGGAGGATAATCGGCAGGGAAGGGAGGAATATCAGGGCATTAGAGACGGCCACAGGGGTGGATCTCATCATCGACGACACCCCCGAGGCGGTAATCATCTCGGGATTTAACCCCGTCAGACGCGAGGTCGCCAGGATAGCCCTTGAGAGATTGATCAGCGATGGGAGGATCCACCCCGCCCGGATAGAGGAGATTGTAGCCAAGGTTGAGCAGGAGGTAGAGGCCAGCATTAAGGAGGCAGGGGAACAGGCCGCCTTTGATGTCGGGATACATGGGGTGCATCCCGAGCTGCTCAAGATGGTAGGTAAATTGAGGTATCGGACCAGCTTCGCACAAAACGTCTATCAGCACTCCATGGAAGTTGCCTTTCTCTGTGGGATCATGGCCTCCGAGTTGAATCTCAACGCGAAGCAGGCCAAGAGGGCAGGGCTCCTGCACGATATCGGCAAGGCAGTGGATCATGAGGTGGAGGGTGTGCATGCGACTATCGGTGCCGATCTCGCCAAGAAATATGGTGAACCTGATGAGGTGGTAAATGCCATTGCCGGCCATCACGACGAGACCAACTCCAATAATCTCTTGGCGGTCATGATCCAGGCGGCTGATGCCCTTTCCGGGGCCCGACCGGGGGCGCGCAGGGAGATGTTCGAAACGTATGTCAAGCGTCTTGAAGACCTGGAGAGGATTGCCAACTCCTTTACCGGTGTCGAGAAGTCCTACGCCATTCAGGCTGGTAGGGAGGTGCGCATCATCGTCCAAAACGAAGGGGTCTCCGATGAGGAGACGGTGATGCTTTCGCGGGACATCGCCCGCAAGATTGAGAAGGAGCTGAACTACCCCGGACAAATCAAGGTGACGGTCATCAGAGAGACACGTGCGGTGGAGTACGCAAAATAGAAAGAGAGAGCAGGTTGAGGATATTATTCATCGGAGATGTGGTGGGGAAGGGAGGAAGGCAGGCTGTGGCAGAACTCCTCCCCTCCCTGGTGCACGATGGAATTGATTTTGTCATCGCCAATGGGGAGAACGCCGCCGGGGGGATGGGGCTCACCCCCGAGATTGCTGAGGACCTATTGGAATTCGGGGTCAATGTCATAACCTCCGGCAACCACATCTGGAGAAAGAAGGAGATCATCCCCTTTCTGGAGCGGGAAGCCCGTCTCCTGCGTCCTGCCAACTATCCCCCTGGTGCTCCGGGGAGAGGAGGCGGGATATATGCCACCCATGATGGGAGGAAGGTCGGCGTCTTAAACCTGGAAGGGCGGATCTTCATGAAGGCCTTGGAGTCACCCTTTAAGACGGCTGAGGAACATATCGATATTTTGCGGAGGGAGACAGGGGTGATTATCGTCGACTTCCATGCGGAGGCCACCTCTGAGAAGGTGGCCCTCGGCTGGTTTCTCGACGGAGAGGTCAGTGCTGTTCTGGGGACCCATACCCATGTTCAGACGGCCGACGAGAGGGTGTTACCAGGGGGTACGGCCTATATCACCGATGTGGGGATGACCGGCCCCACCGACTCCGTGATAGGGATAAGGAAGGAGATCGCCCTGGAGCGGTTTCTCACCATGCTCCCCAACAAGTTTGAGACGGCCAAGAGGGGGATAGAGCTCCAAGGGGCGATCATAGAAGTGGATGAGGCCACGGGTCTCAGTTCAGGGATCCGCAGGATCAGGATGCAGTTGAATCACCAGAAGCGATGAACATCTACAATACCTTACAAGAGCGGGGTTTTATCGAAGGGATCACCGATGAGGAGGGCCTAAGGACCCTCCTTGGGTCGCAGCCGGTCACGTGCTATATCGGCTTTGATCCCACTGCCTCCAGCCTCCATGTGGGAAATCTTGTCCCCATCATGTCTTTGGTGCACATACAGCGGGCAGGCCATCGCCCCATCGCCCTGGTGGGAGGGGGTACAGGACTCGTCGGAGATCCCAGCGGCAAGACGGAGACGAGGCAGATCCTCACCAGGGAGGAGATCGAGGAGAATGCCCAGGGGTTGAAACGACAACTCTCCCGATACCTCGATTTCGATGAGGGGAAGGCGCTCCTTTTAAACAATGCCGAGTGGTTGACGGGATTGAACTACATCGAATTTCTCAGGGATATAGGGCGGCACTTCAGTGTCAATAGGATGTTGACTGCCGAGTCGTATCGGCTGAGGTTGGAGACAGGGCTGAACTTCGTGGAGTTCAATTATATGCTCCTGCAGGCCTATGACTTTTTGCACCTCTACCGGGAATATGGTTGCCTCCTCCAGATGGGGGGGAGCGATCAGTGGGGCAACATCGTGGCCGGTGTTGATCTGATCAGGAGGGAGGAGGCTGCGACGGCCTACGGCATGGTCTTCCCCCTGATCGTCACAGCGGCTGGGGAGAAGATGGGCAAGACCGCACAGGGGACCATCTGGCTTGATCCAGAACGCACCTCTTCCTATGAATACTATCAATACTGGATAAACACCGACGATCGGGATGTGGAGCGTTTCTTGGCCCTTTTCACCCTTTTATCCATGGAAGAGGTGAGGAAATATGGCAGGCTCACCGGGGCTGATCTGCGTCAGGCCAAAGAGGTTTTGGCCTTTGAGGCCACCAAGGTCACCCATGGTGATGAGGAGGCCGCGAAGGCCCGCGAAGCATCAAGGAAGGCCTTTGCAGGTGAGGAGGGGAGTTTAGAGGCTATGCCCACCACCCTTTTGGATGAAAGGCGTCTGGAGGGTGGGATGACCGCCTTTGAGCTCTTTGCCGAGGCAGGGCTGTGCACCTCCAGGGGAGAGGCGAGGAGGTTGATCTCGCAGGGCGGAGGATATGTCAACGGGAGACGCCTACAGGGGATCGATGAGCTGATCACTGGGGAAGATGCCCGAGAAGGTGCCATCATCCTGCGAGCGGGTAAAAAGCGGTACCATCGGGTGGTGGTTGAGCGGGATAAGGAAGGGGGGTTTTGATGGGTGAGAAGAAGGACCTGAACGCACTGGAGGTAGCTCTCAACAATGAGATGAGAGAGCGAGAGTTTTACCTGAAAAACGCCGAGAGGACAAAAAATCCCCTCGGAAAGGCCATGTTCCAGCAGATCGGAGATGAGGAGCTGGAACACTACGAACGGTTGAAGCAGCTTCACCAAACGTGGGAGCAGGGGGGGCAATGGCCTGAGGCCGTTCCGCTCGAGGTGAAGGGCACGATCGTCAAAGATCTCTTTGTCGATATCGTTCGGAAGGTCGATGAAATGCCCGCGGCGGATGTCGATGATCTTGAGGCCGTGCGAACGGCCATCGATTTTGAGGCCAAGGGGGTACGGTACTATGCCGAGCTCCGGGATATGGTCTCCGATCCCACGGAGAAGCGGTTCTTCGATCTCCTTTCGAAGATCGAGAATGAGCACTACCTCTCGCTGAAGGATACCGAGGAGTATCTGATCGACCCAGCCTCCTGGTATCAGAAGGCAGAGCACCACACCTTGGATGGGGCTTAGGGCTCTGTACTGTGTGACGTAGTCTCGCCGTGAAGATATAGCGTCTCGGGGATGACGTTCACGGCAGGTGCGATCCTTCCTGAAGCGCTTCAGGAAGCTGAGGGTATCCCTTCATCAAGCTTCATAAAAGGGGAGAGCGATCTCCCCTTTTTGTTAAAGAAAAAGGCTTATGGTTTTCACTGCTTCAGGGAAGAAGGCCTTACCTTCAAAGGAAGGCAGCGCCGCTCATATCATCTCAGGCGACCTCTGGGGCCATATCTGGCAGCTCGCCTGGCCCATGACTCTCATCATGATCTTCAACTTCATGGTGGGTTTCGCCGATGTCTATGTTGCTGGGCTCATTAGCCCCGGGGTCCAGGCAGCGGTCGGGTTCGTCAATCAGCTCTATTTTCTCCTAATCATTATCGCCAATGCCATCAGCATCGGGACCGTGGCCTTGGTCTCGAGGAACATCGGATCAGGCGATGTTGCCAAGGCGATCACAAACGCCAAGCAGTCGTTGATCTTCGGATCCCTCATTGCCATGGCGCTGACGGTCACCGGCCTTGCCTTCAATCGCGAGATCATCGCTGCTGCGGGGTTCCCTCCAGAGATCAGGGACATCGGCGAGACGTTTCTGCGGATCTTTGCCTTCGCCCTCGGCCCGAACTACCTGCTGATCATCTCTAATGCCATCTTCCGTGCTAGTGGTGAGGTGAAGAAGCCCCTCCTGACCATGTTCGTGTTCAGTGCGATGAATGTCATCGGAGATTTCGTCCTCGTCTTCGGCATTTCCCCCTTTCCTAAACTTGGATATCCCGGCATCGCCCTGGCTACGGCCATCGCGGCGACCATCGGTATGGGCATCAATTGTATCTTCTTTTCATCGCACCGATGGAAGGCCCTGTACCGAATTCCGTGGACTATTTCCCCCTCCACCCTGAAGAACGTTGCAAACCTCGCCTGGCCGGCTGCCCTGCTTCAGATCGCCTGGAACGCCGGGAGCATCGTTCTCTATAATATCCTGGGGCGTCTCGGAGACGCGCGCATCACCGCCCTCGCCGCCATCACCAACGGCCTCAGGATAGAGGCCATCATCTTCCTGCCGGCCTTTGCCCTTAATATGGCCGCATCGGTCCTCGTAGGGCAGAACCTGGGGGCCGGAGATCCCGACCGGGCAGCCACGGTGGGGTGGAAGATTGCGTGGGTGGGTGTCGTCCTGTTGAGCACCATCTCCCTCGCCATTTTTATTTGGGCTGAATACTTCGCTTCGTTTCTGGCAAAGGAACCTGCCGTCCTCGCAGAGACTGTACGGTATCTCCGTATCAATATGGTCTCCGAGCCCTTTATGGCGCTGGGTCTGATTCTGGGGGGTGGCCTTCAGGGGGCCGGAGATACCAGGGGGAATATGTGGGTGATCGTCATCGGGATGTGGCTGGTCCGTCTCCCGTTGGCTGCTCTTCTCGCCCTTGTGCTCGGGTACGGGGCCGTGGGGGTCTGGGTGGCGATGATCACCTCCATGACCTTACAGGGGGTACTCATGGCACGCCGTTTTCATCGGGGGCGCTGGAAGGAACTGAAGGTGGAGTAATAATGGTTACTATGTACGATAGGGGATGGAGAGGGATGATCTCATGTTGCGACTCTTTAATACCTTTGGTAGACAGCTTGAGACCTTTCGGCCGGTAAACAACGAGGTCGTCACGGTATTCACCTGCGGTCCCTCGGTCTACCAGCGCTCCCATATCGGGAACTTCAGGACCTTTCTGTTTGAGGATGTCCTGGTTCGATACCTGGGGTACCTGGGCTACCGGGTCGAGCGGGGCATGAATTTCACCGACATCGAGGACAAGGCGATCACGGAGGCCGAAAGGCGGGGGGTCAGCCTCACGGCACTCACCGATCAGAATATCGAGACCTTTATCGAAGAGATGAAGGCGCTGCGGATGAAGGTTCTGGATTTTCTGCCGCGGGCGTCGCAGGCCGTTGACCGGGCCGTGGAGATCATCGAGCGTCTTTTGGAGCTAAAGGTTGCCTATTGGCATCGGGGGAACGCCTACTTCGACCCCCTCAAATTCCCCGGATTCGGCGAGCTCTATGGTCTTGATATGACCCGATGGCCCATCCAAAAGAGGCGGTTCCATAAGGATACCTATCCCGGGATGCGGTGGAACCGGGGTGACTTCGTCATCTGGCACGGATACAAGGGAGGAGACAAGGATTACTGGAATACGCGGATCGGCAAAGGCAGGCCGGCCTGGAGCATTCAGGACCCGAGCATGATCAGTACGCATTTTAGCGAAACACTCTCCATCTACTGCGGCGGGATCGACAACCTCTTCCGCCACCACGACTACACGCGGGCGATCCTGGAAACGATCCGGCCGTATCCGATGGCGCGGTTCTGGCTCCACTGCCATCACCTCCACGTGGACGGAAAGAAGATGTCCAAGAGCATCGGCAATATCCTCTATACCGACACCCTCCGGGAAAAAGGATACGACATGAGCGCGATACGCTTCTTCCTGATCTACGGGCACTATCGGAAGATCCTTAACTATTCGGAAAAGCGGATGCGCTCTGATGCGGAGCGGCTGAGGAGGTTTAAGGAACAGGTGGAAAGAATCAAGGGCAGGGCGGGTCCTACCACGGATGCAGACACGGAGACTACACGGAAGATCACAGAGGCCTTTCGCGAGCGGATGGACGATGATCTGGATGTTAAAGGGGCGTTTGATAATGTGGCTGATATAGTATCCGAGATTGGCCTTCGCAATCTCAACCCAGGAGTTGTCGCAGGAATCATCAAGGCATTGAGGGAGATTGACGAGGTGTTCAGGGTTATCTTTTATTAGTAGTTCTAATTCCTCTTTCTGCCCTAAGGGCCTCAAGACCTACGTAAAGATGATACAGTTCGTTTACAAATCTATATTCACCTCTTATTTCTGTTTCACTGATGATTCCTAGCTTCTTTGTTCTTTGGAGGAAGTTGTCAAAGATTCTTCCTTCTTCCTCAGGGACTTTCGTCAGAATATCTCTGCGTAGAAAATTTTTCCCCAAAGGGAATTTTCCTAATTTTCTTAGAATAGAACGATATGCTTTACTTCTCAATGCCTGATAAACTTGGGGATTCAAATATTTTCTTCCAACATTTTCTGCAGCTGAAACTAAGCCAACCATAGCATCTTCTTCGTCAATCTCATTGTCCGTATCGAACCAAAATACGGCGTCTCCTACTTCATGCATAAGCATAGGAAATCCGCCTGAAAAACGAACCATTTGTGACAAAGCCTTAGGGGTCAAGGAGATATTTTGTTTGCCAAACATGTTATTGAAAAAATCTTTAGATTCTTCCTCATTCATAGGGAATAATTCTATAATATCAAAAATTCTAGCTACTGAAGGTTGATGTTTCCCCATTTCTTCTCTTCTTTCTGGGATTCCAACAAGGATAAGAAGGAGGGGCAGGGATTCTCTGGAGGTCGCTAATTCATCAACAAAACTTTTAAAAAATTGTCCAAATTCAGGAAAATCTGTAAGTCCGTTTAAATCATCCAAGATCAGTACTATTCCCCCTTTGTTATCTTCTTTTATGATCTCGTATACTTTTCTCATCACAGGTAAGAAATTATCTACTATGGTACGTAATTCTGACCGATCCGTAGTGAATTCTACTCCTAGCCCAAAAAGTGTGAGGCCTTTTATGTATTTGCTAAAAAGGCTCTTTAATTTTTCGGCAACATTCCTATCTGAAACTTCTTGTAGCAGTCTTTGGCAAATTATC
>CAYQOD010000019.1:0-13682 GCA_964419065.1 uncultured Thermodesulfobacteriota bacterium
TTGATACAGCATAAATACCATAATTCTTAGTGGCTAAATTGGGACTTTACCCTTGTGTAAATAGAGAGGAGGGTTGAGGAACGTGGCCATCGATTTTAAACGGGAGATCGCTTCACTGAAGGATGAGATGATTCAGATGAGGAGGTATTTCCACCAAAGACCCGAAGCCGGTTTCAAGGAGATTGAGACCTCCAGGGTTGTGGCGAAAAAGTTGGAGGAATACGGCCTCGAGGTCACAAGGGGGGTTGCCAAAACAGGAGTTGTGGGACTGCTCAGGGGGAAAAGAAAGGGGAAGACCATCCTCATCCGAGCGGACATGGACGCCCTGACAGTAAAGGAGCAGACGGGGTTGGAGTTCGCCTCCGAGAATGAGGGGGTGATGCACGCATGCGGTCATGACGGGCATATGACCATTGGACTCACCGCCGCAAAAATCCTGTCACAGCATCGGGATGAGCTTCAGGGAAATGTGAAGTTCGTCTTTCAGCCAGCAGAGGAAGGACCGGGGGGCGCCAAGCCCATGATCGAGGAGGGGGTGATGGAAGATCCGAAGGTGGATGCCGCTATTGGCCTCCATCTGTGGAACTACCTTCCCACCGGAAAAGTAGCAGTGAAGTCCGGACCCATAATGGCTAGCATGGATTCGATGAGGATCAAGATCAAGGGAAAGGGAGGTCATGGCGCCATTCCCCACGAAGCAGTGGATTCCATCGTGGTCAGCAGCCATGTCGTAACCGCCCTCCAGACCATTGTCAGCAGGGAGATTGCACCCCTCGCACCTGCTGTGGTGACCATCGGGACGATAAAGGGGGGTTACGCTTTCAACATCATAGCCGATGTCGTCGAGATGGAAGGCACGACCAGGGCCCTCGACGTCGAGGTACAGAAGACCCTTCCAGAACGCATTGAAAGGATCATTAGAGAGGTAACTTCAGGGATGAGGGCGGACTATGAGTTCGACTATACGTTTCATTATCCGGTGACCATCAACGATGAGACGATGGCGCGATTGATCGAGGAGGTTTCACGAGGGGCCGTTGGCCGGGAGAATGTCCTGGTCTTCGAGGGGACTATGGGTGGGGAGGATATGGCCTTCTTCTTGAAAGAAGTACCGGGGTGCTATTTCTTCGTGGGATCTTCCAATAAGGAAAAAGGACTGGATCAACCCCATCATAGCCCTCAATTCAACTTCGACGAAGAGGCCATGCCCATCGGAGTGGAGATCTTTGCCCGGGTTGCCATGAAGTACCTGGAATCCCCCTAATCATGAAGGACGCATTTGCTTTCTTATTGGCAGCCACGCAGAAAAAGCCGCTGAAAGTGGTAGGATTTCTTACCACTTCAACCTTCTTTCGAGACGGAGAAAGGTGGGGACTACCGAGGGGAACATCCGTTAACCCAAGGGTAGCTGTTAGGACCACCTTTAAAGGACCCCCTGTCAAGAGGAAATACTTCGTGCAGGGTACCAACATCAACCCGGCCTCGTTCAGTTTCTTCTTCGTCGCCCGCTTCTTTGAGGCCGTTCCGTTATGATCTCTGTGAGGACCGTTTATCAGTCACCTATCCGTCTTGGCTTTTCTCCAGGGGGAATTTAGGTATGCATCATACTACAATAATGACGTTCCTGTAACCCCTTCATGATCCATGACCGTAGCCTACTCTTCATTAAATCTTTCACGTTATTCATCAAGACTTTTAAGTCATATGAGGAGGGAGCAGTGAAGATCGCTTTTTTGCAGTTTGAACCGGTACTGGGAGATCTCCAGACAACGATGCAACGGATCGACCACTTGATCCGCCGATGTGAGGCGTGTGATCTCGTGGTACTGCCGGAGCTCTGTAATTCCGGCTACAACTTCCGATCGCGAGAACAGGCCTGGGAGACATCAGAAGAGATAGCGGACAGCATTTTTATCGACTATTTGACATCGACGTGTAAAGCGTCCAACACGCACATCGTATCCGGGTTCAATGAACGAGAAAACAACGTCTTATACAATACCGCCATCCTTATCGGCCCTGCGGGGTATATCGGCAGCTACCGTAAGCTCCACCTCTTTCTGAACGAAAAGGACTACTTTAAGCCAGGCGATAGGGGGTTACCGGTCTTCGATATAGGATCGTGCACCATCGGTATCCTGATCTGCTTTGATTGGATATTTCCTGAGGTATGGAGGATCGTGGCCCTGAAGGGCGCGGACATCATCTGTCATCCTTCGAACCTCGTCTTGCCAGGACTTGCCCAACGAGGGACCCCCGTCCACGCGCTGGTCAACCGCGTCTATATTGTCACCGCCAACAGGATCGGGACTGAAGGGGGTCTTACCTTTACGGGTCTTTCCATCATTACGGATCCCAAGGGAGACATCCTGGTGCAGGCCTCGCCAACTGAAGAGGAAGTCGGCATGGCGGACATCGATATCGGCATGGCGAGAGATAAGACTTTTACCGAAAAGAATGACCTGTTCAGGGACCGTAGACCGGAAGAGTATGCGTTGCTGACGGAGCAAAGCGCCGGATCATGATGAAGAGAAAGGATAAACAAGCATCATTGACACCGGTGGGGGTAGAGTGACAGTGGGGCATGCAGGGGCATTGCAGATTTCATAAGATATTCTCATTCTTACAACGTATCCATTCATTCAAGAATAACTACCCCATCCCCCGCAGAGGGGATTCGTGAGTTTTAGGAACGCTTGAGCCTCTGTTCTGCTCCTTTTATGTGAAGACTTTTCTGCCATACCCAAGGATGCAAATTTGCATTGTTCTTGCATACAATTTTATCAGGAGTATTACCCTATGGTATTCCGTATAAAGGTTTCTTTGTAACCCCTGGTGAGAGAACTATGGCGAAGAAGAATATATCATTTGAATTCGTTATGCCAAGACACAACAAAGCAGACTAACAGTTGAAGGAGGTTGGTTAGATGCAGATAAGGATTCTTTTGCTTGATGCCATAACCCTCGTATTACTCTCCGGTTGTGTACCCGTCATTCAGGATCAGTATTATGCCGTGAAGCAGACGGTGACGGGTCAGTACTATCTGGATAACAAGCAATATCAGAAAGGCATCGAGGTGTTCCGTGAAGAAGTAAAAGCCCATCCGAATAACGCAGAAGCACACTACTACCTGGGACGCTTTCTCCTGGCTGAAAAACACAACGAAGAGGCCCTCAAACATTTGAAACGGGCTGTTGAACTTGCTCCATCAAAAGCAGACCATCATTTTTGGCTCGGTATAGCGTATGCCGCCAACAGAAAGAGGGATCTGGAAAGAACGTGCTATCTCAAGGCCCTCCAGATTGACAAAAACCATGTTCAGGCCCTCACCTATCTCGGCCACAATCAGTTTGAAAAGAGGGAATACAAGGAAGCGCTCACCTCATACTGTCAGGCGTTAGAACTCTGGCCTGCAAACCCCTCAGCACTCTATAACCGAGCTTTGACGCTGAACAGACTAGGGAGGACGCCCGAGGAAAAATTGGCATGGAAGCAATATCTTGCTTACTACTACCCGTCAGGGATCATGGGCCGTCGGGCGGCCGTGCACCTGAATGTCCTCGGTGACTTCGAATATCGCAATTATCTCATCGGCCGTCACACCATCACTCTCCAAAAAATTCAGTTCGAGCCATTTACTGCAAAGATTGGGAAGGATTCTCAACCATCTCTCGATGTCTTGGGCGCTATCCTGAAAAATAATAAAGGCATAGCCATCCATATCGTTGCCTACCAAAAAAACAACAGGGAACTGGCCGAAACCAGGGCCAAAAGCATCAAGCAATACCTCCTGAAGAACTTCAGCGCGATAAAAACGTCACGTCTTACAGTGAGTTGGTTTGATGTCCCCGAAAAAATTAGAGTCGGTAAAAAGACCTTTCAAGAAGATGAGTCCATCAATTTCATTACTGCCCAGTAAGGGTGCGGGAAATATAGTTGGGGATAGGGGGCCTTTTCAGATATTTGTCGTTACAAAATCCCTTCGCCTCAAAGATGAACATTGTGACCTAACCCCTCCTTCTTACGTATATAGTAATAAGAAGCAGCTCGGTACGGACAATATTTCATTAAGGACCTAATGCGAACATTCGATGATGGGAAAATTGTTGCCGAGGTGCTCAAGGGCGATAGAAATGCCTTTGGAATTCTTGTGAGGAGGTATCAGAAGCAGGTGTTCACGCTCATGCACCGCTTTACCAACTCTCCCACTGAAGCGGCCGATCTGACTCAGGAAGCCTTTATGAAGGCTTATAATAGACTTGAGACATTTCAGCCTGGGAAAAGGTTTTTCGTCTGGCTCTATACCCTCTCTCTGAACCTGGCGCGCGACTATGCCCGAAGAAATAAGAAGTATGCTGAAAGTCTCCTCGAAGACACAAATAGTGTCGATGAAAAAACCCCTGACCAAGAGGGACGCCTGATCCAGCAGGGAGAGATCAGAGCAGTGAGGGAAGCCCTCAACCGCCTTCCCGATGATTTCCGGGAGGCCCTCATACTCCGCTACAGGGAAAACCTCTCTATGAAGGATATTGCCCGAATCCTTAATCTTTCTGTAAGTGGCGCAAAGATGCGTATCCATCGCGGTCTTATCAAACTCCGCGAAGTGTTTTCGGAGAATGGTCATGAAAAAGATTTTTAAAGACCTCAATGATAAATTGACAAGGGAAGAGAAAAAGTCTCAATATTTAATCAGTATGATCCGCAATTTGCCGGATGCCAATCCCCCGGAGGGACTTGTAGAAAGGGTGATGGGTGCACTCCCCTCACCAAAAACAATCCCTTGGTGGCTGCGGCTCTACCGCCTGGCGTTAACACCGCAGACTGTAAGCTTTACGCCATTAAAACTGACCGCTGCCACGATCTGCTGCGCCCTTGCCCTCTTCATCGTTGCGTTATGGATAGATACAAACAACTCCCCCCGCTATACCCTGAACGGTCCTGACGTGCAGAGCCCGGAGGCAAGCTATCATATGGGACGGTACCTCTTATCCTCAAACCAGCCCGCAAAGGCACTCCCCTACCTCGCGAAGGCGGTAGCGCTATCACCGGGATCGGCCGAGTTTCATTTCTGGCTTGGTGTGGCTCATTGGGCCCTTATGGATTTCGACGAGGAGAGGAGACACTATATACAGGCCATTGCCCTGGATCCAGAATATATCCCCGCCAATCTGTACCTTGGACATAACTTCATAGATCGAGGGGAATGGGAAAAGGCCTTAGCTCAATATGATAGGGTCCTTGCCATCGATTCTACACTACCTGATGCCCTCTATAACCGGGGATTAGCCCTTAAAAATCTCGGCAGGACTGCCGAAGAAATCATCGCCTGGAAGCAATACCTGAAGGTGAATCAAAGAGGGAAATGGGCCGTGCGCGCAGCGCATCATCTGAATGCCCGTGGCGGCTTCTCCTATGGTATCCACCAGATAGGCGCCGTAAAAATGGTCATCAAAAGGCCCACCTTTGATTCTTCTGATGTCCTCTTACCGGAAAGCCTCCCATCTCTGGGTGATTTGGGAAATCTACTGGAGCACAACCAAAGGCTGTATCTACACGTTGTGGTCTATTTCAAGGAGAACCGCGAGCGCGCCTTTGCCCGGGCAAAGAGTATTAAGAGATATCTCACCATGAAATATCCAAACATTGCCCCCGGACGAGTAAAACTAAGCTGGTTCGCCAGCGCGGAAAAGGTCGAGATCAATGATACAAGATACCTGCTCGATGAGTCGGTCCGTTTCATTGGTAAAACAGAAAAAGAAGTGAAAGGAGGGGATATAATATGAAGCCAGGATTAAAGACATTATTGATCATCTGTATTGCTTCGGCATTGGTGTTGGTGGTTGCTTTATATATGAGACCCATCTCAGTATGGGCCCAGACAGAGGGTACCGAGACAGGCGCCGATGCTGTAGCAGGGGATGAAGGTACTTCTACCGGCGAAGGTGAAGGCTCAGAAGGTGATGAGGGCCCCGCTTTTAGTAACCCTGCCCAGGCCCAACATGCTGCCAACCTTGCTGAGGCTGCTGCTGCGGAGACCGATGCTGCGTTGGAGAAGGCCCTTGACAACCTCGACCAAGCCGAGCAGGCCCTGAATGATGCCATTGAATCGGGTGATCAGAATGCCATAGACGCTGCCCAGAAGGCATACGATGAGGCCAAAGAGACTGCTGAAGCGCTTGCAGCACAGGCGATGGGTGTCACTGTCGGAGATATCGCGGCAATGCGCACTGAGGGTATGGGTTGGGGGCAAATCGCCCATGCACTGGGGGTCCACCCTTCGGTTCTGGGACTTGGCCACACCAAGGGAAAGAAGGGTCTCGCCGGAACTGATGAAACAGGAGATGAGATGAGAGAAGCCACTGCCCGCGATACAAAATCAGGTTTGGCCAAGGGACACGGCCTCGGCCAGGGGAGTGGAAAAGGCGCTGCTGGTGGAAAAGGTGCCTCTGGAAAGGTTGACAAAGGAGGCAAGGGTAGCGGTCACAGTGGCGGCAAAGGCGGGAAAAAATAGCTGAAGAGCAACAGGTAAGATCTTAAGAACGTTTTCTTCAGAACCGAACCGTAAAAGGCTATAGAAACCAGGATGGTTCTATAGCCTTTTCAATTTCAACGAAGAATAAGCTAATCTCTAAAAGGGTTGGGGGAGGACCGTCATGACTTTCAGGTACGATCCATATTCTGCTTTTTCGTTTGTATGAGATGACGGTCCTCAAATCCTGGGGCGCAAATCCACAGTATTCTTGCATGAAAAACGTCTCTCTTCCAGCCAGTCTCATCATACAGTACAATATCAAGGGGTTATGCCGTTATCGTTGGTCTCTAACCCCTCTTGCACATCGACCGCAGAATGTAAACTACTATCGCCTAAAGGCGATAGCTTTAGGGGTCAAGGATGCAAGGATTCAAGGGTTCGAGTGAAAGGCATTCAAACATGTTTGTAGAACCCCTGACCCCTTGGACCCTTGAACCCTTTTGGGACAAAGGTCGAACTAAAGTCTTCGCCTAAAGGCGATGGTTTTTCTCCCATTCCCCGAAGGGAACAATAACCACCCGACAGGGTATCAGCGGAAAAAGGTGCAGGCGCAGTAGAGGGTGTTCTTTTTGTACCGTTCCTCTGTACATCCTCAATGACCCCCAGCACAATGCCTCCTTGACGCAAGGCATCAGGGGCATTATCTTTTTACAGATGGCGCGCGAGGCAGACTACAAGAACTTCGAGGCGACCTCCCTCTTTTGCCCCCGTTGCAAGATGGCGACCCCCGTGCGAAAGAGACTCCTTCTCGTCCTCCCCGACGGGGAAAAGTACGAATATCTCTGTGCCCGGTGCGGTTCTTCGGTAGGGGATAAAATTGAACGGGGGGAGACGAAATTTCACATGATCCTTCCCTGAACCCCTCGACGGCAAAAAAATCTTGCATTTTTAGATTACATGTGGTAAGAAATAGAGACAAATCCTGCTTTTTGGAGGGCGGGTACTCAAACCCGCTTTTTTATTAAGAGGAGTCCACCGTTCGCCATGAACAGAGAGGCCATCGTACAGAAGATCGAGGGTGTCCTGCACCCCCTGCTCGAGTCCGAAGGTCTCTCCTTAGTGGATATCACCTATACAAGGGAACGAGGAGGATGGATCCTCAGGGTCTTCATCGATAAGGAGGAGGGGGTGACGTTAGACGACTGTACCCACGTGAATAGGGAGCTGGGACAAATCCTGGATAGAGAGGATATCATACCTGCCTCGTATCTCCTGGAGATCTCCTCACCCGGATTGGACCGCCCCTTGAAAAAGGAGGAGGATTTTATCAAATACTTCGGTAGAAAGGTACGGATAAAGACCAGGGACTATATCTCGGGGAGGAGAAACTTCAAGGGGGATCTGCTCGGATGCGCCGAGGGTCAGATTACGGTAAAGGTGGAAGGGGGAGAGGTCTTTTCGATCCCCTTTTCCTCTATCCAAAAAGCCAACCTCGAGATAGAATTAAATCAATGGTGAGGGCATTGCGATGGCACAGGACTTAAATTATCTCATCGAACAAGTCGGAAGGGATAAAGGTATAGAGAGGGAAGTCATCATTGAGGCCTTGGAAGACGCCCTCTTGAAGGCCTCGATGAAGAAATATGGTCTCCACAGGGATATAGAGGCCCACTATAACGAGGAGTTGGGAGAGGTTGAGATATTTCAGTTTAAGACCGTGGTGCAAAAGGTGGAAGACCTTGATCTGGAGATCTCCCTGGAGGAGGCCAAGGAGATGGATCCAGAGGTGGAAATTGGAGACAGCCTGGGTATTAAACTGAGCATCGATAATCTGGGCAGGATAGCAGCTCAAACAGCGAAACAGGTCATTATGCAGCGCGTCAGGGATGCGGAAGGGGAGACCACCTACAATGAGTATAAGGGCCGTAAGGGTGAGGTGGTGACCGGTTTTGTCCAGAGGATCGAGCGAGGCAACATATATGTAAACCTCGGCAGAACGGAAGCCATTTTGCCGAAGCGAGAACAGGTCTCCCGTGAAACCTATAAGAGGGGGGATCGCATACGGGTCTATATCCTGGATGTTCAGCGGACGCCCGTCGGCTGCCAAATTTATCTCTCCCGAACCCACCCTGGCTTTTTGGCTAAACTCTTCGAACTCGAGGTACCCGAGATCTCTGAGGGGATAGTGCAGATTGTGAGTGTGGCCAGGGAGCCTGGTGAACGATCGAAAATAGCCGTATACAGCAATGACGCCGATGTAGACCCCGTCGGGGCGGCCGTAGGAATGAAGGGATCCAGAGTGCAGAGTGTGGTGCAGGAATTGAGAGGGGAAAAAATAGACATCATCCCCTGGAATAATGATCCAACCAAATTTGTCTGTAATGCCTTATCTCCTGCCAAGGTCTCTAAGGTCTACCTCAATAGTGATGAAAAATATATGGAGATCGTTGTAGCGGACGACCAACTATCCCTGGCCATCGGCAAGCGGGGGCAGAACGTCCGTCTGGCATCGAAGCTTACGGGGTGGAAGATCGATATAAAGAGCGAATCGAAGATGGAAAAACTCTCCGAAGAGGTGGTTGAACGTCTCAGGGGTATACAGGGAGTAGGTGAGATCATTGCCCGAATCCTCTACGACGAAGGATTCTACACCATCGAGGATGTGGCCGAGGCCGACGGAGAGGAATTGGGGAGACTCTGCGGCATCGGTGAAAAGAAAAGCGAAAAGATCGTGGAGGCCGCCAGGGCCTTGGTCGGCTTCACCTCCGCCTCAGAGGAAAAAGGAGTGGACCGGGTCAGGCGGGGAGATGATACTGTTGATAAATTACCTCGGGTGGGGGAAAAGACCGCCTCCCTCTTGCAGGAGGCAGGGTATGCGTGTGTAAGAGATGTATTTCAGGCAGATGTGGGAGACCTGGTTAAGATCTCCGGTTTCAGCCGCAAGAAGGCGGAAAACTTGATCCAAAAGGCAAAGGAGTATATAGACCGAGGGTAATGAGGATCAAGCATGTTCCCATGAGGACCTGTCTAGGGTGCGGCCAAAAAAGGCACAAGGGGGATCTGGTAAGAATCGTGATCGAGGACATGAGATTGGTGGTTGATGAAGGTAAAAAGCTTCCCGGAAGAGGGGCATATCTCTGCCCCCAGGCAGGGTGTATCAGCTCCCTCCTCAGGAAAAAGGGGAGATTATCCTATGCCCTACGGGTTTCCTTGCCCCGTGAAGCGGAAGAGAGTTTTCTGAGGGGACTGTTAATAGAGATGGAGGAAGAGGGGTAGGTTTATGGAAGAAGAAGGCATGGTGGAGATCGTAGAAAAGAGGATCAGACCCACGGTCATCCGCAGACGCAAAAAGGTACTGGAACCCGATCTGACTCCGGAGCAAGAGAGGGCTGAAGAGGCCAAAGAGGAGGAGGCGGTCGCCCCCGAAGCAACCCCAGAGGTTCCTGTTCCTCAGATCAAGGGGGAGAAGATCGCGAAACCCAAAGAGGGGGTTACAAAAGAGGTCAAAAAAGGAGAACCCAGGGTTGCAAGGGTCCCCAAGGATAAGACGAAGCCTGCCAGGATAGTAGGGAGGGTGGAGTTAAAGGTGACACCCCCACCCCCCGAGAAGGTGGGGGTTGCCCGCGAGGAGAAGATCCCTCAGGTCATACAAGAGAAGGCCACAGAGGTAGTGGATGAAGATCTCAAGCGGGAAAAGAAAGTAGGCGGACGTGAGAGAGAAGAGCTTGGGGAAAGACCCAAGAAGAGGCTCAGAAAGAGGAGGAAGGTCATCACCATCGGCAAAGAAGATCTCGAAGAGATCTACGGGGCCCGAAGGGGGGAGAGAGTGTTTACCGCGGCCAGGCCTGCCAAAAAGAAGGTGGTTACCCGTCCCTTCCTGAAGACCCAAATAACCACACCGAAACCCATTAAGAAGGTTATTAAGATCTCCGAGGTGATCTCTATAGGAGAATTGGCCCAAAGGATGGGTGCCAAGGTGGGAGAGGTGATCAAGAAATTGATGGATTTGGGGATAACGGCCACTGCCAGTCAGACCGTCGATCTGGATACTGCCTCCCTGGTGGCCGGTGAATACGGCTATGAGGTGGAGAGCGCCGCCATCGATGTGGACAAGATCTTGCAGAAGATCGAAGATTCTCCTGAAAAACTCCTTCCCCGTCCCCCTATGGTTACCATTATGGGACACGTGGACCACGGAAAGACCCTCTTACTCGATGCCATCAGGAAATCCCATCTGGTGGATGAAGAAGCGGGGGGCATCACCCAACATATAGGGGCTTATAAGGCGGAGCTGGACAAAGGGGTCATAGTCTTCATCGACACCCCTGGGCATGAGGCCTTTACCGCCATGCGGGCCAGGGGGGCCCAGGTGACAGATATCGTTGTCCTTGTGGTGGCGGCCGACGATGGGGTGATGCCCCAAACCGTCGAGGCCATCGATCATGCTAAGGCCGCTCACGTCCCCATTGTTGTGGCCATCAATAAGATGGATAAACCTGAGGCAGATGCAGATAAGGTCAAGCGAGAGCTGTCCGAGTTAGGCCTTGTCCCCGAGGAGTGGGGAGGGCATACGCTGTTCGCTGAGGTGTCTGCCAGGAGAAAGACGGGCATCGATAATTTGCTAGAGCTGATCCTCTTGCAGGCGGAGATGTTGGACCTCAGGGCAAACCCGGACAAACCTGCTAGGGGTGTGGTCATCGAGGCCAGGTTGGATAAGGGGCAAGGTCCAGTGGGGACCGTAATGGTCCAAGAGGGAACCCTGAAGGCCGGCAACGTCTTCATCTCAGGGGCCACCTACGGCAGAGTGAAAGCCATGTTGGATGAGCGAGGACGAACATTAAAAGAGGCAGAACCAACCACACCGGTAGAGGTAGTCGGCTTCGCCGAGATACCCGATGCGGGAGACAACTTCATCTGCGTGGGGGACGAGAAGGTGGCCAAGGAAGTAAGCCTCCATCGTCACAAGAAGTCAAGGGGACAGGTGGGGGTGAGGCTCGAGAGGCTCTCCCTGGAAAATCTCTATGCGAAGATCCAGCAGGGTGAAATGAAGGAGTTGAGGGTGGTCCTCAAGGGAGATACCCATGGATCCGTTCAAGCCATCCATGAAGCCCTGGAGAAGCTGAGCACCGAGGAGGCGAAAATCGAGATCATCCATCAAGGGATTGGGGGTATTTCGGAGACGGACGTCAATTTGGCCGCTGCCTCCGGTGCCGTGGTTATCGGCTTTAATGTACTTCCCCTGGGCAAGGCGAGAACTGTGGCGGACCAGGAAGAAGTGGATATCAGAGTATATAACATCATCTATGACATGATAGAGGACATCGACAGGGCCATCAAGGGGTTGCTCGGCCCCGCAAAGGCGGAGGTCATCCTCGGCAGGGCGGAGGTGAGGGAGATCTTCCGCGTCTCCAAGATTGGGGTGGTAGCCGGCACGTATGTGACCGAGGGAAAGGTGATCAGGGGAACAGAAGTACGGGTCTTGAGGAATGGAGAGTTGATACACGAAGGGAAGGTCACTTCATTGAAGCGCTTTAAGGACGATGTAAAAGAGATACAGGCTGGCTATGAATGCGGCGTCGGAGTGGAAGGGTACAATGACTGGGAGGTGGGGGATGTCATCGAGACCTATACCTATGAAGAGGTAGCACGTTAAGGTGAGACAAGGGATGGTGGTAGGGGTATGCCATCTTGATCTCATTATCCCTCAAGGGTCCTCTCTGAAGGGAAAGAGGCAGGTCATCAGGAGCCTCGTGACGAGGGTGAGGAACAAATTCAATGTCTCCATCTCCGAAGTGGGACGGCAAGATTTGTGGCAGCGGGCGCACGTGGGGATATGTCTGGTGGGAAACGACAAGCAGTTCATCAATTCCTCTCTGGATAAAATAATCGATTACATAGAAACCATGGAACTGGTAGAGGTTATTAGATCAGAGATGGAGTTCTTGAATTTCAACTATGAGGTTTAAACGGTCAGAGAAGGTGGCGGACCTGATCAGAGAGGAGATCTCTCACATGCTCCTCAAAGAACTGAAAGATCCGCGGATAGGGTTCGTCACCATTACCAAGGTCGCCGTCTCTGATGACCTGAGATCGGCAAAGATCTACTATAGCGTCTATGGGGAAACGAGAGAAAAGGAAGCATCGTATAGGGGGCTGGAAAGCGCCAGGGGTTATATAAAGAGGGAGTTGGGCAGACGGGTGAGGCTCAAGTATATGCCTGAGATCACATTTATTTTTGATGAATCATTGGAATATGGGGACCACATAGAGGAGCTCCTGCGTGGCATGAAAGATAAAGACGAGGAGGGAGAGGGCAGATGCTGAGCCTATCCCATAGTGTCAATGGAATTTTGGTCGTGGATAAACCGACAGGGATTACCTCCTACGACGTCGTGAGGGAGCTCAAACGGGGGATAAAGGGGGTTAAGATCGGTCACCTTGGGACTCTCGACCCCCTGGCCACGGGGGTGCTTCCCATCCTGTTAGGAGAAGGCACGAAGCTCGCCCCTTTCCTCGAAGACGGGAAGAAGGTCTATGAGGCCACCCTCCACTTGGGTGTGACTACCGACACCCAGGACGGAGAGGGGGAAAGGCTCAAAGAGGAGGATCTGGGCAACTATAATCTCTCCGCTCAGAGGGTGGAGGAGATGATCCAACGATTTCGAGGAACGATACAGCAGATTCCCCCAATCTACTCCGCGATAAAACACAAGGGAAAACCGCTCTATCAGTTCGCCAGAAGCGGGGGCGAGGTGGAGCGGGGGCCCCGTGAGGTGGAGATCTATGAGCTCCGGATAGAGACCCTCAATCCACCATATCTCCGTCTCCATGTTGAATGCTCCAAGGGGACCTATGTCCGCACCGTGGCCCACGATATCGGGGAGGAATTAGGTTGCGGCGCCCACCTGGTTGAACTGCGCAGGACACAGAGCGGCCCGTTCCTCTTGAAAGATGCCCTCCCCTTGGAGGACATTAAGAAATTGATGGAGGCAGGGGAATTGGAGGACCGGATCCTTCCCTTATCCCATGCCGTAGGGTTTCTGCCTGCGGTCGAGGTGGGAGAGGAATTGGCCCTTCGGGCCCATCAGGGACAGGCCCTCCCATTGGAGGGGCTTCCTCTCGAGCACGAGGAGGACGGTGATCTGGTGAGGGTGCTTTGGAGGGGAGGGCTCGTTGCCGTCGGAAAGCTTATACAGGGTAAGAGGGGGC
>CAYQOD010000020.1:0-13594 GCA_964419065.1 uncultured Thermodesulfobacteriota bacterium
GCCGTGCCAGGGAGAAAGCCGGGCACATCCACGAAGGTCACCAGGGGTATATTGAAGCAATCGCAAAAACGCACAAAACGCGCCCCCTTCACCGAAGCATTGATGTCCAGACATCCAGCCAGGTAATTGGGCTGGTTGGCCACGATACCCACGGATATACCATTAAGACGGGCAAAGCCGACGATGATGTTCTTGGCGAAGTGTTCGTGGACCTCCAAGAACGTGCCGTCATCGACTACCATCCTGATGAGCTGGTGTATGTCGTAGGGCTTTCTGGGATTATCCGGGAGGAGGGTCTTGAGACCCTCCTCCATCCTATTGGGGTCGTCCCTCGGTTCCACTCGAGGGGGCTTCTCCCGGTTATTTTGGGGGACATAGGTGAGCAGTTCTCGGATGAGCCGCATGGCGTCGGCATCGTCCTCAGGGGCGAAGTGGGCCACGCCGCTGACCGTGTTGTGGGTCATGGCTCCCCCCAACTTCTCCTTGGTGACGGTCTCATGGGTCACGGCCTTGATTACATCAGGCCCAGTGATGAACATGAAGCTGGAATTTTTGGTCATGAGGATGAAATCGGTGATGGCCGGAGAATAGACCGCCCCCCCGGCACACGGCCCCAAGACGGCCGATATTTGGGGTATCACCCCCGAAGCCAGGGTGTTACGGAGAAAGATATAGGCGTAGCCTGCTAGGCTCTCCACTCCCTCTTGGATGCGGGCCCCCCCGGAATCATTCAGCCCGACAATAGGGGTCCCGTTCTTCATGGCGAGGTCCATCACCTTGCAGATCTTCTCCGCAAAGGCCATGCCGAGGGCCCCACCGAAAACGGTGAAGTCCTGGGAAAAGACAAAGGTGAGTCTTTCATTGATCTTGCCGTATCCGGTGACCACCCCATCTCCATAGATCTTCCTCTTCTCCATGCCGAAGTCACGACAACGATGAGTCACAAATTTGTCCATCTCGACAAAGGTCCCCTTGTCCAACAAGAGGTCAATGCGCTCTCGAGCCGTCAGTTTTCCCACCTGATGTTGTTTTTGAATTCTATCTTCCCCCCCGGCCAGCTCTGCCTGCCTCCTCCTCTCCTCTAATTCCTTCCTTCGCTGCTCCCATGACGCCATGTCGTCCCAGCCCCCTTTATGGCAAAATCTTTTGGATGATCTCCTCGACCAGGGTGTAAGGGTCTTTTTCCCTCTTCACCATAGCCTCCACTATGTGGTTCAACTCACCATTCTGGTTCAATTGCTTCAGGAGCCGCTTTATCAAAGAGGATTTGAGGATTTCCAAAAACTCAAGCCTCATCCGTTCCCTTTCCTGCCGCTGGTGAAGGTCTCTCTGATGCAACAATTGGTGGTGGAGTTGAATTCCCTTCATCAGTTCTTCGATTCCCTCTCCCTTAATGGCCTCTGTCCGGCAGATGGGCGGTGTCCACCCGTCAGGGCGCTCAGCCCCCATCTCCAACATGATCCTGAGCTCCTGCTCCAACCTATCCGCCCCTTCCTGGTCGCACTTGTTGATCACGAAGATATCCCCGATCTCCAAGATCCCCGCCTTTATCGCCTGGATGTCATCGCCCAAGCCAGGGACCAAGACCACGATGGAGGTATCGGCCGCGTTGACGATGTCCACCTCATCCTGCCCCACCCCCACGGTCTCCACAAGGATAATGTCTTTCCCCATGGCGTCCATTACCTTGATGATGTCATGGGTGGATCGGGAGATTCCTCCCAGATGCCCTCTCGTGGCCAGGCTGCGGATAAAGACACCTTTGTCGGTGCTGTGGCGCTGCATCCTGATCCTGTCTCCCAAGATGGCCCCTCCGCTAAAGGGGCTGGTGGGGTCCACCGCGATGACCCCCACAGTCTTCGACTCCTCTCTGAGGATTTCGACCATCTTGTCCACCAGGGTACTCTTCCCTACCCCTGGGGGTCCAGTGATACCGACTATGTGGGCCTTCCCGGTCTGCGGATAGAGTTCCTTGAGTTCGTTTATTGCCGACTCCAGCTCATCGTCGATATCTCTCATCAGGCGTGAAGCAGCCTTTATGTCTCCTCTTAAAATCTTCTTAGCTAGGCTCACCCTTCCTTCTGACGACCTCCTACTGTTTTGTTACACTGGTCCATTGGCATATTTCAAAGCAGCTTCAGCAGGCCCCCTGGGCTCTTCCTAAACCTATTGCCCCAATACTCAACCTCCCCTCATCCAGGGTGGCCAACATTTGGTGAAACCCATCCCTACTTTCCCCTAAGGGATTTTTGGGGGATCCGGCAATCCTCAAAGATATATCTCACTTTACGTAAACTGTTAAAATATAAAAAATAAAATATACGTCTCACCCGCAAGCTTGGTAGTTTCTTTGACTTGCCATCTTCAGCCATCGCTGGCAAACTATTATGATGGATCTCGCCGTTCCCTAAATTATAAGAAGGAGTGCATTCATCCAACCAGCTGTCTTGTGAGTTTTTGACATCATTATTATAAAAAGTCTTTTTGACAGATATCCTCTATTTCGAAGTATATACAAAATCGATCCCTATTTGTCAATCTCTTTTGGGATGAAGTTGGTGAAGTTAGTAGTCTATTGATCTCATAGAAGAAAGAAGAAAAGGGTAGGGGGGGATCTTGCAGCAGAGAGATCCCCGCACACCTTGAAAGGGTAACACTTATTGGGGGTCTCACCCTCAGAGGGAATAGTAATAATGGTAATATATGTCAACTTAAATAAGGGGTGTTTTATAAAAGGTTTTTGTAGTATAAATTCCCCCAGGGACAGAACGGTGGGGAGTCCTTCTAGGGGACCTCCTAACTTGGTTAAGGGAGTATGAGGCGATGAGCATCATCATCATTGGCGCTGGCGAAGTGGGGTACAATGTGGCCTGGAAGTTATCGCGGGAGCGGAAGGATATCGTCGTTATCGACAAGGATGAGACAAAGATACACAGGGTCTCCGAAACCCTCGATGTACAGGCAATCCACGGCAGTGGCAGTAGCATGACGGTGTTACGCAAGGCCGGGATAGAGAAGGCAGAGATCGTCATCGCGGCCACCAATAGCGATGAGGTCAACATGGTCTCCTGTTTGGTGGCGGGAGCACAGGCCATCGTCCCCATAAAGATAGGCAGGATTAGAGACCCTGAATACGTCTCCAATATGCAAATACTCGGAAAAGACCGTCTGGATATCGATCTGATCATTAATACGGATCAGGATATGGTAGCCTCCATCTTGCGGATCTTGGAGACTCCCGGAGCGATGGACGTTTTGGATTTTGCCAACGAAAGGATTAGGATGGCCAGCTTTTTGGCTGATGAAGGCAGCCCCATCACCGGCAAGCAGCTGACAGATTTGAGCAACCTATACCCAGAGGTCAGGGTTATCGTTGCGGCGATCTACCGAGACAACCAGGTTATCGTACCCCGAGGGAAAGATAGAATCTTGGAGAAGGATCTGGTTTTTATCATGGGTGAACCTTCAACCATATCCTCCCTCCTCTCCTCCTTAAATAGCAGCCATAACTCCCTGCTCAAGAGGGTAATGATCTTCGGAGGTGGAAATGTCGGCCTCAATCTGGCTAAGAGCCTGGAGGGGAGGGGGGTAAGTACCAAGATTATCGAGCCAAGCGAGGAACGGTGCGAATTTCTCGCCGCAGAGCTGGATAGGACCGTGGTGCTCAAGGGAGATTTTACCTCCCAAGACCTCCTCGAGGAGGAACATGTGAAGGAAATGGATGCCTTTGTAGCGGTTACCCCGGAGGAGGAGAAAAACATCCTCATCTCGCTGCTCGCAAAGAGGATGGGGGCCAAAAGGGTGGTAGCCTCTATCAACAGAACTGCCTACGTGCCCCTGGCTTACCAGATAGGTGTGGATGTGGTTATAAGCCCCTCCCTCATTGCGGTGAACAAGATACTACAGTACGTCAGGAGGGGAAAAATCGCCAATGTAGCCACTCTCCCTGATGATCAGGCCGAGGTCATCGAAATCGAAGCCCTGGAACCTTCCGACTTGATTAATAAACCCTTGAAGAATCTGCAGTTACCAAAGGGGGTGCTGGTGGGCGCCATCTTGAGGGGCGCAAAGCTGTTGATCCCCAATGGTGAGACCACAATCCTTCCAGGAGATAAGGTGGCGATGGTAGTGGCCGCCTCTGCGATTCAAAAGCTTGAGAAGGTGGTAATGGTAAAACTTGAATATTGGTAAGGATATATGGTATGCTCCACATCCTTCCTATTCTGGGTATCCTCAACCTCTTTTTAGCAGCAGTTATGATCTTCCCCTTACTGATTAGCTGGCAGCACGGGGAAAAGGAAACGATCTCCTTTCTCATCGCCATCGTGATCACCGTGCTGGCCGGTTTGGCTCTCTACCTCCCCTTTCCAAAACGGAGGGAAGAGATAAGTAGGCGGCAGGCCTTTGCCATCGTCGCTTTTGGTTGGATGAGCGCAAGCTTATTTGGGGCTATACCCTTTGCTCTGTCCCATACCTTTGCTCATCCCCTCGATGCCTTGTTTGAGACGGTATCCGGCTTTACCACTACAGGGGCCTCCGTGCTCACCTCTGTCGATGTCGATATCTTTCCTAGGGGACTTCATTTTTGGCGGGCCATAATCCAATGGTTTGGGGGCATGGGGATCATTTTGTTCTCCATCGCCATTCTTCCCTTCTTGGGTGTGGGTGGAATGCAGCTTTATCGAGCAGAGGTACCCGGTCCCTTCAAAGAGAAACTCCGCCCCAGAATAGCCGAGACAGCCAAGATACTGTGGCAGACCTATCTTCTCATATCAGGTCTAGAGGTTATTTTGCTCTTCGCGGGCGGGATGAGTCTATTCGACTCCCTCTGTCATACCTTTACAACTGTGGCCACAGGGGGATTTTCCACAAGAGGGGTGAGTATCGGATTTTTTGGGCATTATAACCGGATCATAATCACCTTCTTTATGTTCTTGGCCGGGGCTAATTTTGCCCTCCACTATCGGTTTCTGAAGGGGGAATATGGAGGGTATTGCTACGATCGGGAATTCCGCTTTTATTTGTTGATCATCTTCCTGGGTATAGCGATTGTTTTTTTGAATCTGATCGTTGAGATCGGGGGGAGGTGGTATTATCGATTAGAGGAGGCTGCCTTTCAGGTAGTCTCCATCATGACAACCACCGGGTATAGTACGGCGGATTTTGGCCGGTGGCCACCTTTTTGTCAATGGTTTCTCTTCCTATTGATGTTCGTCGGAGGTTGTGCAGGTTCAACAGGAGGAGGAATCAAATGCATCAGGATCATGCTCCTCTTTAAATACGCCCAACAGGAAATGCGCAGAATCATCCACCCCCACGCTGTGGTCACGATAAAAATGGGGGGGCAGACTATTTCTCCATCCGTTCTCAATGGGATATCGGGCATGGTTATCCTCTACATAGCTATATTTATTATTGCATCGCTCGTCATGAGCTTCTTGGGGCTGGATATGATTACAAGCATCTCATCGGTGGCGGCTACACTGGGAAATATAGGACCAGGTCTGGGCGCGGTGGGACCAGCGGAACACTACGCTCATATCCACTCTTTGGGCAAAGGGGTCCTCATCTTTTGTATGCTCGCCGGAAGGCTGGAGATCTATACCGTTATCATCCTCCTCTTTCCAGAATTTTGGCGGAAGTAGATGTGTTGCCAAGACACCAGCTCCTTTGATGGAAAAATAGCTTTTATCACTGATTATTATCCCTTCTTATCGCATAATTTTCTTTAAATATTCTTAATGGCCTTTGGGCCAGGGCGCAACTATTAGAAATATTTTAAAAAGCTTTTAAAATCAATTAACAAAATTAGAAAAGTTAAAGCAAACTAACAGGTGAAAATTTTCTCTAAAAAGAGTAGGGGAATAGACTCGAGTGATCCCAATGTTCTTTGGATAACTAGTTAGGCTGGATAGTTTACATAATATCTCTTATCAGACTCAAAATATGCTTGTTTTGCTGGCTAATGGGGAGGAACGGGAACAAGCTGCCCCTCCATTTCACCATCTTGAACAATCAGAAAGCCGATGCTGTTGACCTTAGCGTAATATCTATCGGTGGGAGAACCTGGGTTGAAGAAAAGTGTATCGCCACGTCTGTAGTTTGCGCCATTATGGGTGTGTCCATAAATAATGCACCCCACATCATCTCCTTGAAAGGCTTTTTCAATTTTCTCCTCTAAATCATGCGGTGCTCCCCATCCATGTATTACGCCTATTTTTGTTCCTTCAACACCTATAATTCTCTTCTCTGGCAGCAATTTTCGCAGTTCAGGTGGATCCATATTCCCACACACAGCCATCAGATTGCCAGAAGTCAGCTCATGGAGATAGTAATAGACCTCAAGGCTGGTAAAATCGCCTGCATGGATCACCATGTGGCAGTCCGCAAACCGATCGTTGGCCAAATCCATGAAGCCCTTCGTGAGGTGCTGTAGGTGGGTATCCGAGATAACACCTATTCTCATTTTTTCTTAAATTTCAATCAGTTATGCGATATTATGTGACATAATACATTAGATTTAGCAATAACGGTATATCTTTCGATCTCTCCTTAACAAAGGGGATTTGGTAATTTTATAGCAAATTGTAAAGAAAAGAATTTTTAGTGTCAACCATGAATCCCTCCTTGATTGGAATGAGAAATAATGGTATGTAAACTGTAGCGATGAAATGGGATGTAACGTGCGTCATCTTAGCAGGGGGTGAAAGCCGTCGCATGGGACGGGACAAGACCTCCTTACAACTGGGAGGCATTCGCCTCTTCGATTATGTCTATAGCACATGCAGCAGGATATTCTCTGAAATCATCATCGTAACAAACAAACACCAGCAATTTAGCGGGTACCAGGCCCGTGTCGTCCCCGACGAGATACCAGGCACTGGTTCGCTCGGAGGGCTTTATACCGGGCTCTTGCTGGCAAACCATTATTACACCTTTTGTGTAGCCTGTGACATGCCCTTTATCCAACCAGAGCTCATCTCTCATCTTATCAAGAAAAGATTTAATTATGATGTTGTCGTTCCCGTAACACGGAAGGGAATGGAACCCCTTCACGCCCTCTACTCAAAGAGGTGTATTGAGCCCATCAAAAAGCACTTGGCAAAGGGTGAGCTTAAGATTACGGCGTTCTTTACAGAGGTGCGGGCCATGTATTGTGAAGAAGAAGAAATCAAGAGGATCGACCCATCCCTTACCTCATTTATCAATGTCAATGCCAAAAAAGACCTCTTGAAGATACAGGAGGTGCTGTAGGTGGGTATCCGAGATAACACCTATTCTCATTTTTTCTTAAATTTCAATCAGTTATGCGATATTATGTGACATAATACATTAGATTTAGCAATAACGGTATATCTTTCGATCTCTCCTTAACAAAGGGGATTTGGTAATTTTATAGCAAATTGTAAAGAAAAGAATTTTTAGTGTCAACCATGAATCCCTCCTTGATTGGAATGAGAAATAATGGTATGTAAACTGTAGCGATGAAATGGGATGTAACGTGCGTCATCTTAGCAGGGGGTGAAAGCCGTCGCATGGGACGGGACAAGACCTCCTTACAACTGGGAGGCATTCGCCTCTTCGATTATGTCTATAGCACATGCAGCAGGATATTCTCTGAAATCATCATCGTAACAAACAAACACCAGCAATTTAGCGGGTACCAGGCCCGTGTCGTCCCCGACGAGATACCAGGCACTGGTTCGCTCGGAGGGCTTTATACCGGGCTCTTGCTGGCAAACCATTATTACACCTTTTGTGTAGCCTGTGACATGCCCTTTATCCAACCAGAGCTCATCTCTCATCTTATCAAGAAAAGATTTAATTATGATGTTGTCGTTCCCGTAACACGGAAGGGAATGGAACCCCTTCACGCCCTCTACTCAAAGAGGTGTATTGAGCCCATCAAAAAGCACTTGGCAAAGGGTGAGCTTAAGATTACGGCGTTCTTTACAGAGGTGCGGGCCATGTATTGTGAAGAAGAAGAAATCAAGAGGATCGACCCATCCCTTACCTCATTTATCAATGTCAATGCCAAAAAAGACCTCTTGAAGATACAGGAGGTGTTGAGAGGTTATAAATGGGAGGAGAAAGTAAAGGCCTGCTAAGGCATATATGTCTGGTTCTATCGATTTTTGTCCTCCTTACCCCCCTACCCTCTTCCGGTTCATCTCCTCACGAACTCTTTCAGGTGGGGACAGGGGCCTTCCAAGACGGCTTCTATCAGGTAGCCGAAGCCCAGTTTCGTGAGTTTTTGCAGACATATCCACAACATCCCTATGCCACGCAGGTCATGTACCTTTTGGGAAAGACGCTCTACGAACAAAAGAAGTTTGCTGAGGCCAAGGACGTGTTCTCTGCATTACTAACGTCAAAGAAAACCTTTCAAGGAAGAAATGCGGCGTATTTCTGGCTAGCCCGTTCGTGTGAGGAAGCAGGCGACCTTTTCTGCGCTCGAAGTAACCTTTTGACGCTCGTCAAACAGTATCCCCAAAGCCCCTGGTATCTCCCTTCACTCTCCTTGTTGGGGAAGATCTCCTTTCAAGAGGGTCAATATGAAAGGTCAGAGGCATACTTCAGAAAGGCCCTCAAGGACCCTAGAATTACCCCTCCTCTATCCCACAACGTCAAATTTTGGTTGGGACTCACCCTCTATGAACAGGGAAAGTACAAAAATGCCGAGGACTTATTACAGGAGGTAGTGGACAGCACCGTGAAGGAGGCCCCCCGTGAAGAATCCCTCTATTGGCTCGGTGAAACGCAGATTAAATTGAAACAATATAGGGAGGGGGCAAAGACCTTTCACTCCTTGTTAGGCGATTTCCCTCAGTCCTCCCTTACCCCCAACGCCCTCTACGGAAGAAGTTGGTGCCTGTATATGTACGGAATGAAAGAGGAGGCCTTAAGGGGGCTTGTAACATTACAGAAGGGATTTCCCCATACCATATTGCTTCCCCAAGCTTTGTCCCTCATGGGATCGATATATATCGATCTCAATAGATATCAGGAGGCCATAGATATTCTCAAAGAACTCCTCCGTCGCTTTCCCCAGAACCAGTTAAGGGGGCAAACACTTCTGGATCTGGGGTGGTGTTATCTCAAGATCGGAGGGCTTTCGCAGGTTAAAGAGATAGCCTATGAGATAGTCAAACTGCCCCCCGGAGAGCACGAAAAGGCCTTGGCGCGATATATCCTGGCCGAACTCAATTCCTATGAGGGGAAGTGCCAGGAAGCTATGCCCTATTGGTTTAACCTCCTTAACGTCCCTTCCTATCGTCACGAAGCCCTCTTTAAAATCGCCATCTGCTCCTTTAAGGACGGAAAATTCAAGGAAAGCCTCACTAACCTCGACCTCTTGCAGTTGGAATATCCTAATTTTGACAAGATGGATGAGGTCCTCTGGATTCAAGGAGAGTCCTTCAGGGAGTTTGGGAATCTGTCCGAAGCGAGCAAGGCCTATCAACGAGTCATTAAAGAGTATAAGCGGTCTCCATGGTATCCTTGGTGCATCTACCGGATGCTGGCTATTTCCTTGGAGTGGAAGAAAATGAAGGAAGCTGAGGGATATTTTGAGACCTTATATAAGGAGTTTCCCCACCACGAGCTCTCCTATGAGGCGGCTTTGCAGTTGGGTATCCGAAAAGTGGAAGCGGTAGAATATGAGTCTTCTCTCCGTTATCTCGACATCGCTGCACGTTCTCCGAATAGAAGGGCAGCACAAAATGCCCTATGCTGGCAGGGGGAGATCTACTTCAACCTCAAGGAGTATCAAAGGGCCTTGGATTGTTACCAAAGGATCGTTGCCGAAAATCTTCCCCCAGGAGATACCATGGCTGCCGTGGCTTATTTGGAGATAGGAAACATCAAACATCTCTTGGGCGAGTATGAAAAAGCGAAAGAGGCCTATGAAAAGGCCTTGGGGATCTCTGGTGAGGAAGAATTTAAGAAAAAGGTAAAGGAACTTTTGAAGGAACTCAAGGGAACAAAGGGGGAGGAACGTTGACGTTGCAATGGGAGATCAAAGAGATGCGAGAGGATCATTTGGAACAAGTCATGGAGATTGAGAGAAAATCCTTCCCTACCCCCTGGACCAGAGGTATGTTCCTTCATGAACTGACCTCTCCTATCTCCTTTAAATTTGTGGCAACCATACCGGAGGAGAAGGGCGAACTGGTTATATGTTACATCATCTTTTGGATCGTCAAGGGGGAGGTTCATATATTAAATCTGGCTACCCGTCCCTCTTTCCGCAGGTTAGGGGTTGCCCGCTCCCTCCTCATCTTTTCCCTGGACTTCGCCTATAGAAGGGGGGGTATAGTGTATCTCCTGGAGGTTCGAAAGGGGAATCAGGCTGCCCGCAACCTTTACCAAAAGATGGGGTTTTCCTCGTGGGGGATCAGAAGGAAATATTACACTGACACCGGTGAAGACGCCGTCGTAATGAGGCTTTTCTGCGGAGATCGGACATATGGTTGAGATGACGAGGAATAATTTTTTTTATCTGAGGGGACATATACAGGAGAGAAAGAGAATGGGGCCCCTTTATCATCGCCTGAGGATCGTCCTCCCTCAACCCATTGGTCCCATCATACCTGGACAATTTGCCATGTTGAAGATAGAGGGCGAAGGGAGGATAATCTTACCCCGTCCTTTTTCAATACATAACTTTGAGGGAGGGAGGAAAGGTTCATGGCTAAACTTTCTCTTCAAGGTCGTCGGAAAGGGAACGAGTCTCTTGGCCAAACTGCCGGTTACTTCACCGGTTATGGTTTTGGCCCCCTTGGGGAAGGGCTTTCCCGATCCTCCAACGGGTCATAAGGCCTTACTGATTGCCGGAGGGATGGGTATTGCCCCCCTTTTTCCCTTGGCCTTGAGACTGAAGGCCTCTCCTTCGCCCCCCTCTCTCTTCTACGGGGCGAAATCCCATGAAGACCTTGTCTGTCTATCCGAAGTCACCGACATGGAAGGAATAAAAATCAAGACAGCAACTGAGGATGGTACAGGGGGTGAAAAGGGGGTTGTGACAGATCTCCTGAGGAATGAAGATGATGAAGAAAGGAGTCGAACGGTGATCTATGCCTGTGGCCCAGAACCCATGTTACAAAACGTGGCTAGATTTGCCACTGAGCGTAAGGTCCCATGCTGGATCTCTCTTGAGAGGCGAATGGCATGTGGTCTCGGTGCCTGCCTGGGTTGTGTCGTGGAGACGCAAAGAGGGTACAAAAAGGTCTGTAGCGATGGGCCTGTCTTTGAGGCAAATGATATAATATGGAACGACGATGCCGAACCTTGAAGTAAAACTGGGAAAACTAGAGCTGCAAAACCCGGTGATGCCTGCCGCCGGGACCTTTGGCTACGGGGAGGAATATGCACCTCTCGTGGATCTCAATAAATTAGGGGCCGTTGTAACCAAGGGGATTTCCCTCGTACCCCAGGAAGGCAACCCGCCTCCGAGGATATGGGAGACGTGGGGGGGGATGTTGAACTCCATCGGACTGCACAACGTCGGCCTAGAAACATTCGCCAAGGAGAAACTGCCCTTTTTGTGTCGGTTGAAGGTGCCCGTTATCGTAAACTTCTTCGGCTATACAATCAGTGAATATACGGAAGTTGCCAAACGGCTGAGTGCCTTAGAAGGGATAGCTGCCCTGGAGGCAAACCTCTCCTGCCCTAACATCAAGGAAGGGGGTATTCTCTTTGGGAGTAACCCTCAAACGGTAGCAAAAATAACAGATAGTGTAATAAAATCAACTCACTTGCCCTTAATTCTTAAACTTTCATCGAATGTTTCATATATCAAAGACATTATCACTGCAGCCGAAGATAGCGGGGCTGACGCCATATCCTTGATCAATTCGGTCCCGGCCATGGCGATAGACCTGGAACGGCGGAAACCTGTTTTGGGTGGCATCACTGGAGGTCTCTCTGGACCAGCAATTAAGCCCATTGCCCTGAAGGCTGTCTGGGAGGCGACCTCAACGGTCAAGATTCCTATAATTGGGGTGGGTGGGATAATGAACTACAGGGATGCCCTGGAATTTTTGGTAGCAGGGGCTGTCGCCGTTCAGATAGGCACGGCCAACTTCACCAATCCCCGCGTGATGTTGGAAATAATCGAAGGGATGGAGACCTTTCTTAGACAGAGAGGGATCGAAAATATCAGGGAGATAATCGGGAGCCTGGGGCAATGAATTTACCGAGGACTCACTCCTCTATTTTATCTTCTTTCTGTCCTTAACGCAGAGTTTAAACATGAAGACCGGTGGGCTTATAAAGTCGGAACATGAGGGTCTGAGGTGGAATATATTCCACTGCCCTGTCGAATTAAAAGAGAAACTGAGCAGACAGATGGATGTCCCTCCCTTGGTCGCCCAACTCCTTATTAAACGTGGTATCAGAGACCCTCAAGATGGTGAGAGATTCCTGTCGCCCAGCCTCAGCCACCTCTATGACCCCTTTCTCATGAAGGATGTGGATAAAGCCGTCGAAAGAATAATCGAGGCAATAAAGCAGGGGGAGAAGGTCTTGATCTATGGTGACTACGATGTGGATGGCGTAACTGCCTGTACCCTTTTGGTAGATTTCCTGCGCTCATTAGAAACTCGAGTTTCCTATTATATCCCCCACAGA
Source organism: uncultured Thermodesulfobacteriota bacterium (assembly GCA_964419065.1). Lineage (GTDB taxonomy): Bacteria > Desulfobacterota > B13-G15 > B13-G15 > RBG-16-54-18 > CAYQOD01. Next base: position 12,631 of record CAYQOD010000020.1, read on the forward strand.
TTGAAGGAGGGCTACGGGCTCAACCCGGAGGCTGTAAGAAAGATAGCCACTCAAGGGATAAAACTCATGATCTGTGTTGACTGTGGTGTCAGCGATCGAGATGGGATAAGGCTGGCCCAACAACTAGGGATGGATACCATCATAGTAGACCACCATGAATTCCCTACCCTACCCCCTCCATCGTATGCCACTATCGATCCCCTTCAACCAGATTGTCCTTTTCCCTTTAAGGGATTGGCCGGGGTGGGGGTGACCTTTAACCTCGTTGTAGCGTTACGCAGCAGATTACGGGATTTAGGCTCCTGGCGGGACCGAAGGGAACCGAACCTGCGTCGCTACCTAGACCTGGTCGCCCTCGGGACCATAGCGGATATAGTTCCTCTGGTGGATATGAACAGGGTTCTGGTGAAGTACGGACTCAAAGAACTGGAAGATGGTGTTCGGTCTGGTATTGTAGCGCTCAGAAAGGTAAGCGGTGAAAAAAGTAAAATCACAACGGGATACGTGGCCTTCCGCCTCGCCCCCCGCCTCAACGCTGGGGGGAGGTTGGACGATGGGCGGCGTGGTGTGGAACTTCTCCTGGCAGAGGAGTACGTGCAGGCGCTGAGGATCGCCGAAGAACTCGATCAAGCCAATCGGGAACGGCAGGTCATTGAGGAAAGGATCTATCGAGAGGCCAAAGATATCATCCAACAGGGGAGGCTCATGGATTATAGCAGCCTGGTCTTGAACTCCGACGATTGGCATCCCGGTGTTATCGGGATCGTCGCCTCCAAGATCGCTGAAGAGTTCTGGCGACCTACGGTCTTGATCGCCATGGATGGTGAGGAAGGAAAAGGTTCAGCGCGTAGTATAGCAGGGTTCCACCTCTATGAAGGTCTTCAGGAGTGTGGAGATCACCTCTTGGGGTTCGGGGGGCATAAATATGCTGCTGGACTAAAGATCAGCCGAGATAAGCTTAGGG
>CAYQOD010000021.1:0-13565 GCA_964419065.1 uncultured Thermodesulfobacteriota bacterium
TCCAGGTCCCTGATCTCCCCGACGAGGATCACATCAGGGTCCTGACGCACGATGGAACGCAACCCGGTGGCGAAGGTGAGGCCGATCTTGGGGTTCACTTGGATCTGCCCGATCCCGAAGAGTTGGTACTCCACCGGGTCCTCGATGGTGATGATGTTCTTGTCGGAGGAGTTTATCTTGTCCAGGGCGGCATAGAGGGTGGTGGTCTTGCCGCTGCCAGTGGGGCCGGTGACGAGGATGATCCCATTGGCCCCCCGGATGAGATGGTTTATGACAACCAGCTTGTCGGGCGAGAGACCAATTTCCTCCAGGCTGTAGAAGATGCTCCTCTTGTCCAGGAGCCGCAGCACGATCCGCTCGCCGAAGGTGGTGGGGATGACGGAGACGCGGATATCCACATCCTTGTCAGCAATCTTGATCATGATCCTGCCGTCCTGGGGGAGGCGCTTTTCGGCGATGTTCAGTTTGGCCATGATCTTGACCCGGGAGGTAATGGCGGAGTGAAATCTCCGGGGGAGGGTATGCATGTTGTAGAGGACCCCATCGATGCGATACCGCACCTTCACTTCGTCTTGGTAGGGCTCGATATGGATATCACTGGCCCGCGCCCTGATGGCCTGAGAGAGGAAGAGGTTGACCAGCTTGATCATCGGGGCCTCGCTGGCATCATCCAAGAGGTCCTCCACCTCCTCCAGCTCGCTCCAGACCCGCTCCTCTTCTTCTTCACCGGTCAGGCCTTGGACCACCTGCTCTGGGTTATCAGTCTCCTGGTCGTAGAGGAGGTTGATGACCCGCAAGACCGCCCCCTCAGGGGCAGCCACCAGACGGACCTTCTTCTTCAACAGGAAGCGCAGCTCATCGAAGATCTGCAGGTCGAGGGGTTGGGCGGTGGCCACGACGATGGTATCATCCCCCTCCACCTGCAGGGGGACAAACTTGTACTTTTTGGCCATGCCGATGGGTATCTTGGCCACGAGGGAGGGCTCTATCCCATCGGGTCTCAATTCCTGATGAAAGGGTATCCCCAGGCGGGCGCTGACCTCCCTCAGGTCTACCATGTCAACCTGAGGGCTTTCTTCTTCTTTGTACTCTTGCTGTTTCTCCATAGGGCTTCTCATGCAAAAAGGGTTCGACCCCGCGTTCCGCGGGAAAGGGGTCAAGGATATATCGTTATACTATGCATCGAGGTCCTTTCACTGAGCCACTGGAATCCTAGAACCTTTGACCCCTTTTTTATTTTAGTCGCCACTCTCAAAGAGGGGGAAGGCCCCCTTCTTTTCCTTGCGGTGTTGCTCGATGCTCTCTTCCCGCGCCTCCTTCTCCTTCTCGGTGATCTTTATGAGGTCCTCAGCAGAGGTGACGATGCGCGGCGTGATGAAGATGAGGAGGTTTGTCTTTGTCTTGACCTGCCTCTTGGCCTTGAAGAGCCACCCCAACAGGGGTATATCCCCCAGGAGCGGGACCTTGGAGATTGTGTCGGTCTTGTCATTCCTGATCAGGCCGGCGATGACCACCGTCGAGCCGTCCTCGACGATGACCGAGGTACTGGCCTGCCGCTTGGTGGTAACCACCGCCCCGATCTCCCCGGCCAATTCCTCCTGGTAGCCCTTGATCTCGGCGAAGATCTCCAGACGCAGGAGTTTTCCCTTGCTGATGTGGGGGGTGATCTTCATGGTGATCCCTACGTCCTTGTACTCCCACGTCCTCACCGTTGTCCCCTCGGGGGTCACCTGAGAGCTCTTCAAGAAGGGGCGCTCCTCTCCCACGATGATCTCCGCCTCCTCATTGTCGGTGGTCAGCAGCCTCGGTGTGGAGAGGATGTTCACACCGGTATCATCGCCGTAGAGGTGCACGAGGGCCTTGATATCGGGATAATCGACGCCCCCGACTGAAATAGACCCCTTGGTTACCCCCATGATCAGGCCGGACAGGGCCCCCTGTCGCAAGGCGTCCACCAGGCCGAAATCAGTCCCCCCGTGTCGCTTGTACTTACCTGCCTTGGGATCGTCGGTCACATTCCATTCGACCCCCAACTCCCTCACCTTATCCAGGCTCACCTCGGCGATGAGGACCTCCACGTAGACCTGCGCCCTGACGATGTCGATCTTCTTGATCACCTCCTCGAGGACGGCATAGTCCTGGGGTGAGGCGATGATGATGAGGGAATTGGTGGTCTTATCGGCGATGATGGAGATCTTCTCCCCCAAGACCGGGAGCTTCCCCGTGACGGCCTGGGGTCCGGCCTTGGGTGCCTCCTGAGCCTCTTTGGCCACCCCGGTGAGGACCTTGGCCAGGTCCTCGGCGACGGCGTGCTGGAGGTAGTAGAGGTGGATGTTTCCCCTGCCCCGGGGAATCTCTTGGTCCAATTTATCGATGATCCCCTGGATCATCTTAATGGTCTGGGCGGTGGCCAAGACGATGAGGGAGTTGGTCCTCTCATCAGGGATGAGCTTGAACTCCTCCGGGGGGCTGATCTCCACCTCTTCCACTTTGGGCCTGGGGGCACGAGGGGCACCACCTCTGGCCTCAAAGAGGATCTTGAGTTCCCGGGCGACCACCTCAGCCGAGGCGTACTGCAGGGGGATCAACGTGAGCTGGAGCTCGTAGCCGGGTATGTCCACCTGCTTCAGGATCTTCAGCAACCTGTTGATGTTGGACAGGGCGTCGGTCACGATGAGGGTATTGGTGGGCTGGTAGGCGACCAGGAGGCTCTCTTTGGAGACGAGGGGGGTGAAGAGGGCCTTTACATCATTGACGCTGGCATAGCTTATAGGGATGATCTGGGTGATCATGGTATCGGCGGAGGGCAGTTCCTCGGTTCCCACCCTGGTGGTGAGGCTCTTGCCTCTGGCATCGGTGGCGGGGACCACCTTGATTACCTTTCCCGCCGGCACGGTAGTGTAGCCGTGGACCTCCAGGATGGATTCGAAGACCCTGTATGCCTCCGGTACCGTGATCTTGGTAGGGGAGATGACCGTCACCTTCCCCCGCACCTTCTCGTCGACGATGAAGTTCTTGCCGGTAAGCTCACCGATAAATTTGATCAGGGTGCCGATCTCAACCTCACGAAAGTCCATGGTCACCAACCTGCCCTCTTCCTCTATATCCTTCTCAGCCAGTTTGACGGCATGGGCGCTGCTACCCACAAGGAAGATCAATAGCAACGAAACGAGAGAAACCTGCAGTCTCTTCAAAATCATTCAGTCGTAACCCCTTGAGTGTCCGGTTGAGTGTCCACTTGAGCGTCCTCTTGTGGTGGATGCTCTTGGGCACCCTCCTGTTTCTGAGCGCCTTCTTGCTCCTGTACACCCTCCTGTTTCTGAGCGCCCTCTTGTTTTTGAACACCCTCTTTCTTCTGAGCGCCCTCTTGCTGAGGAGGTGAGATCCCCAACAGCTCCTGAAAGACCACGTCGGATCTGAGTTTCTCAAAGTCCTCATCGGTCATGGCCCAGAGCTTCACCCTCTCATCTCTCGTCAGGGCCTTCTTTAGGTAGATGAGGGCCTCCACCTCCATCCCCTTCCGGCTGTAGAGGCAGGCCAGATTGTAGTAGGGGAGGGAGGAGGCGGGATCTATCGTGAGGGACTCCTTGAATGCCTTCTCCGCCAGGTCATATTTCCCCTGTTTGAGATAGACGACTCCCAGGTTATTGTGGGCCTGTGGCGAAGAGGGATTCTCCTTGAGGACCTTCTGGAAGAGTTCCCCAGCCTTCTCATACCGCTCCTTTTGGGCGTAGAGGACCCCGATCTCCAGGTAGTCATCTATCTCTTTGTCCTCCGCCTTTGGGGGGCGAGGAGGAAGAGCGGTGACCTGGGGGCTCTCACCACTTTGGGGGGGGGAGACCTGAGGCTGAGGGCTCTCACCACTTTGAGGGGGGGCGACCTGAGGCCTTACAACCCTCCCTGGGATAACAACTTGGGGTCTTTCAAGCTTCTTCGCGATCGGCGTCGACTGCTGGGGGGTGGGTGTCGTGCCACCGATATGGGTCGCAGGGGTTGTAACCGCTTTGACGGCTGGCCTGGGGCGCTGCTGAACCAGGGTTTTTTTCTTCACCACCGGTGCCGTCGCGCGGGAAGAGAAACGTCCCTTTAGAGAGGTCCACCACGCGGGTTTGAAGGTGTAGGTGATCCCTGAGGCCAGCAATACGATGCCCACGCCGATGAGGGTCCTGAGGAGGATCTTCCTCCACCTGGGCTCAGGCCCACCCCCTTGGGGCATGAGCCTCTTCCACCGGTCTCTCCGCCACCTCACCAAGGTCCTCTTGAGGGTCTCGGTCCCCTGCGTGATCCCATCTTGCACCGGCGCCAGCTTTTCCACTCTCTCCTCACATAAACTCTACCGGTGCCTTGCTCGTGGGAGGGGGCTTCTTTACGGGCACCTGCAAAGGCCTCCTCTTGATCGTCCTTGGTCCCTGCACGGGCTCCCCCCCGGGCGTCGCCGAGGGCTTCTCCTCTTCTATTATCTCCACGACCTCCTCACGACCATCCTTGTCCACGATTACCTTGTTCCGCAATATCTTCACGATCTTAAATCCGTTTACCTCTTGATCCTGACGATAGAGCTCCTGCTTCTTGGTTGCCGGGTCCTCTATGATGGCGAAGGAGACGCCGGGGGTCACTACCATCGTCCCCCTGAGCTTGAAAGGCACGGTGGCCGCAGGGGTTGCGCCTCTCTTCTCCTCCTGCTCCTCAACCCCCGAGAGGGCAGGGGCGAAGAGGTCCCGCTGGAATATAACCGCATAGTGGTCGAACTGAGGACGGGTCCCGGGCATATTCTTGTTCTCCTCCCCCTTTGCAGAGGTGGTAGGGGGAGTATAGCGGGAGGCCTGATAGATAGTGTAGGCCATAGCGGTCCCCGCCAGGACAATGCCTCCTATGATGGGTGCCATCACCGCCCAGGGATATTTTTTTATGATGAGTTTGAGGATCCTCATCAAACCCTCTTGAGGGTTTACCCTCCCCCCCACAAATGAAAGTACCCTTCAACGCCAGGGGCGTTCAAGTCCGCTCGTAGTGTATTGTCCGGTAAGGGCCTTTACATATGTTTTGATAATCTAGCAAAAAAAGATGGGTTAGTCAACTTTACCTCCCCGGTCAGGACTTTCCCCATTGTAATTTGGTAACTACTGTACCTGTGAGGGCATCACACCTCAAACTCCGCCACGAGGATGGTATGGTCGGAGGGTTTTTCAGCGAGACGTGGCTCCATATCGATGAAACAATCCCTGGACGTATCGGCCAGGGGAGGAGTGGCCAAGATATGATCCACCCGCCAGCCCAACCCCCGTTCCACCGCCTTGGGGACCCGGTAGTCGAAGAAGGTATACCGCCCTGATTCACCGGGGTGGTGCTTTCTGAAGAGATCCGCAAAACCCCACGACTTCACTGATGCGAAGGCCTCCCACACCTCCGGTGTGAAACAGACGTGTCCCAGGATCCGTTTGGGGTCGTGCACGTCGATCTCCTCCGGGGCCACATTAAGGTCGCCACACCAGATCAGGGGCTTCTCCGGAGAGTAGCGTCTCGCAATGAAGTCCTGCAGGCGTCTGAACCATTGGAGCTTGTATTCGAACTGGGGGCTCTCCCGCTCATACCCCTGGGGGACATAGGTGGTGAGCACCGGTATCCCTGAGCATACACCCCGTATCAAGCGATCTTCGTCCGCCGGCCCCTCATCATCGAGGCCGAACGACACCTCCTGCGGTCCCTCCAGGGATGCCACTGCCACCCCATTGTACCGCTTCTGGCCCCTGAAGGTCACGTGGTACCCTATCCCTTCAAATGCCGCGGCCGGGAACTTGTCATCCTCGACCTTCGTCTCTTGCATGCAGAAGACCGTCGGACGGTTCCTCTGAAGCCACGGGATTATTATGTGGAGACGAGACCGTATGGAGTTCACGTTGTAGGTAGCGATCGTAAAGGCCCCCATCATTCCCTCCCTTTTTTGGAGTTCATTGTACCACGAATCTCCCGAGAGTGCCCGAAAAATAGACCAGCCGCGAAGAGACACAGGGTTCTTTACTCAGCCGCGCCAACCGTGATCGACAGGAGGGAGGTGTTATGATGACCATGAGCACAGGTTATTGCTCAGAAATTCGAATAAAACTTCACAAATTATTGCCGGTGGTTCAATCCACCGATGGGGCAACCCGCAAGGGCAAATAACATAAAGGAAGAGAGGAGAGGTTATGCTATTCTTGTCACAAGGTGGCTGAAAAGGCTCATCAGAAAAGTATGTTGAAAATCTGTGTAAAAATATGAGAGGGGGTCTCCTGTTTCCAAAATAGTTTGATGAAAAGTCAAAAAATTATATAAGCCATTGTTTTTATTGAATTTTTTTGCTGCCTATTTAATGAGCATCTCCTTAATTATCCTTTGATGTAAAGGAGTTAACGAGCTTTTCCTGCAATTTTTCCACACCTTTTGAACAAGCAGTGTTGACTTCCGTTCCCCTGATATCCTGGCAATCATTTTTCTTTGGACTTTTTCTCACTACTTTGATAAAAAATTGTTTAGAAAATAGGTTTCAAATCCCCCCATCCCCCCTTTTCTAAAGGAGGGATGGGGGGAGTGTCGATTTTCATGGTTTGTGGGTTGACGAAGCCTTCAGGGGAAATTATCTTGAATTATGTAAAAGGGCGTGAAGTCGTTATGACCAGCCACTGCAAGGAGGAATGTGGGATCTTCGGGGTCTATGGACACCCCGAGGCGGCGAACCTCACCTACTTGGGGCTCTATGCCCTCCAACATCGGGGACAGGAGAGCGCCGGGATCGTCTCTTCCGACGGGAAAGGTCTCTACGCCCATAAAGAGATGGGGCTCGTCTCGGAGATCTTCGATAAGGAGGTTCTCAAACGTCTTCCCGGACGTAGTGCTATCGGGCACGTCCGCTACGCCACTGCGGGGCAGAGCCATCTGAAGAATGCCCAGCCCTTTGTCTTCGACTATGCTAAGGGGGGAATCGCCCTTGTCCACAACGGCACCCTGACGAACGCCCAAACCCTGCGTGAGGAACTGGAGAAAGACGGGGCCATTTTCCAGTCAACCATGGATACCGAGGTAATCATCCACCTCTTCTCCCATACCCAGAATGGGTCTACCGTCGAGCGGATCATCGCCGCCCTGCGGCAGGTAGCAGGGGCCTACTCTCTCCTCTTCCTCAACGAGAAGGGGCTCATCGCTGTCAGAGATCCGCATGGGTTCCGTCCCTTGGTGCTCGGGGGGCTCAAGGGAGGTTATGTGGTAGGGTCGGAGACCTGCGCCTTCGACCTCATCGGGGCTGAGTTTATCAGAGAGATCGATCCCGGAGAAGTCTTGGCAATCAATGAGGAAGGCATCCAATCCTTTCACCCCTTCCCTAACGTGCAACCCAAGTCCTGCATCTTTGAGTTCATCTACTTTGCCCGCCCTGACAGCTATATCTTCGGCCACAACGTCTATCAGGTGCGCAGAGAACTGGGGGTTCAACTGGCCGAAGAGCATCCCGTTGAGGCCGATATCGTTATCCCCACCCCTGATTCCGGCATCCCGGCGACCATCGGCTTCGCACATCGGTCCGGGATCCCCCTGGAATTGGGGATCATCAGAAACCACTACGTGGGCAGAACCTTCATTGAGCCCAAGGATTCCATTAGGCACTTCGGGGTAAAGATTAAACTGAATTCGGTCAAAGAGGCCATCAGGGGCAAGCGGGTAGTGGTGGTGGATGACTCCATCGTGCGGGGGACCACGGCGAAGAAGAACATGCGGATGATCCGCAATTCGGGTACCAAGGAGGTACATGTCCGTATCAGTTCCCCTCCGATCATCGGGCCCTGTTTTTACGGGATCGATACCCCTACCAAGGAAGAGCTCATCGCCTCCTCTCATTCGGTGGAGGAGATCAGGAGATTCATCCGGGTCAATTCCCTGGGGTACTTGAGCCTGGAAGGGCTCAGGCGGTGTGTGGCCCCGCGGGAGGAGGAATTCTGCTATGCCTGTTTCACCGGAGATTATCCTGTAGCACCTCTACAAAAAGAAAGGGCCCAACTCAACTTCTTCATCAGAGAGGTGTGAGATGGACGAGCGAGCACGCCTTCTGGAGATCATACGAGAGAAATCCTACGAGGAACGGGAGGTTACCCTCACCTCAGGACGCAAGAGCACCTTCTACATAGACGGCAAGCAGACCACCCTCGACCCCGAAGGGGCGTACCTGGTGGGAAAGATCGTCTATGAGATGGTCAAGGGTAAGGTCGATGCTATAGGGGGGCCCACCCTGGGGGCGGACCCCATCGTGGCAGCCGTCGCCCTGACCAGCTATCAGGAGGGTGATCCCATCACCGCCTTCATCATCAGGAAGGAACCCAAGGGTCACGGCAAGGGGCTCTGGATCGAAGGGGACAAGACCTTGAGCAAGGGGATCAGGGTGGCCATCGTGGAGGATGTAGTCACCAGCGGGGGCTCTCTCCTGAAGGCCATCAGGGTCGCCGAAGAACATGGGCTGGAGGTAGTCCAGACCGTAGCCTTAGTGGATCGCGAGGAGGGAGGAAGGGAGCGCTTGGCCGAAGAAGGCTACACGCTGGAGGCGGTATTCACGCGGGGGGAAATCGTCGGGCAATGAAGATCTCCCCCTCGGTAGAGGAGGTCCTGCAGGAGATCAGAGACGATAACCTCTCGGGGGCGACCCAACTGACGCAGCGAGGCGCGAAGCTTCTGCTGGAGTATCTGAGAAGCGGGGACGAGGAAGATCTCTCGGTTGGTATCAGGTACCTGGCGCGGGATCTGGTGGCCGCCCAACCTGCCATGGCCCCCATGGTAAACCTGGCAAACCACCTCTTTCAGGTCATAGAAGTCGTAGAAGATCCACTGGAGATAAGGAGCAAGGGCATTGCGGCCGTTGAGGAATTCCTGGACCGCCTGAGCAAGGGAACGGGACGGATACGCGACCATGTCCTGCCCCTGCTGGAGGGGAAAAAGCTCGTGATGACCCACTCCTACAGCTGCACCGTTGTCGAGGTGTTGGGGCACGCCAGGGGGATCGAGGTGATTTGCCCGGAGGGGCGACCCCTCGGTGAAGGGATGAGGACGGCCCAGGAGTTGGGGGAACGGGGGCTCAGGGTGAGGGTGATGGTGGACTGCGCAGCCCCCTCCCGCGTAAGGGGGTGTGATCTGGTGATGGTAGGCGCCGACTCCATCACCCTACAGGGGGTGGTGAATAAGATCGGGACCTATGGCCTTGCCCTGGCCGCCCACGCAGCAGGGGTCCCCTTCTATGTCCTGTCCGGGAGGGAGAAGTTCCTCCCCCTTCCGTTCTCCGAGACCGTACGGATAGAAGGAAAGGACCCTGGAGAGGTAACTAGGAAAGAGATCCCCAATATGGTGGTGGAGAACGTCTATTTCGACATCACCCCCCTGCACCTCATCAGTGCGGTGGTGACGCCGGAGGGGGTGATCGCCGGTGAGCAGGTGCAGGAGGTCATCGAAACGATAGCGGTCAGCGAAGGGCTGAAGGGGATATGATCACGATCTTTCTGGTGCGCCACGGCCGCACCATCTGGAACAAGGAGCAGATATTCCGGGGCACCAATGACGTCCCCCTGGATGAGGTGGGCAGGCAGGAGGCCTTGTTGGTTGGAGAGCGGTTGAAGGGCGAGGGGATCACGGCCGTCTACTCCAGCCCCCTCTCCCGGGCTAGGGAGACGGCGGAGGCCATCGCCCGCTTCCATGGGTTGGAGGTGCAGTGTCACGCTGGGTTCAACGACCTGCACTTCGGCGAGTGGGAGGGGTTGCATCGCAGAGAGGTACAGGAACGATACCCCGACCTCTATCGGAGGTGGGAGCACGAACCCCACCGGGTGATCTTCCCCGGTGGGGAGGGGTTGGATGCGGTGCGCTCCAGGGCCATGGATACCATCGATGATATCATCGCCCGCTATCCCCAGGGAGCGGTGGCCCTGGTCACCCACCGGGTGGTCCTGAAGGTTCTGATCTGCGCCCTCTTAGGGCTTGACAACTCCCATTTTTGGAATATCGGCCAGGACACGGCGGCCATCAACTGCTTTCAATATCACAATGGAATTTGGATCGTGTCACTGCTCAACGACACCTGCCACCTGAGGGGTGTAGGAGATGGAAAGATGAAGGTAGACTTCTGAAGGAAACAGGGACAAGGGAAGACAGTTGCTCCATGGGCCATCCCGCCCGCAGGGTCCGATAGATAGTAAGATCGCTGTCTCCGAGAAAAGCCCCCTCTATGAGGCATATAGCGAGATCCTCATCATAATCAATAATCCCGAGGGCGTTTCTTCACCTCAAAGAAGGGGATCTCGAAGGTGTCTTGTAAGGCCTGCCCCCATTGTTCCATTCCTCACTGTATCGCCCCCCTCGATGCAGACAGATACGTGAAGGTTTTCCCCTGCCGGCTACGGGAGGACGGCAAAACCTTCTTTCAAGGCCCCTTCTCTCAGGTTTTTATCGAGGCAGACGACCTCAAGTCCTTGAGGCGTTTCTTCTGCCCATACGAGGGCTGCCGCGAGTTGAAGGGCATCTGCCGCCCTCAGCGGATGGACGGCGAGGAGCCTTTCCGCCCGCTGCCGGACGCGCTCGCTTGGCAGCACCTCAGACCAAGTCGTTGCCAGTGCGGTGAGGACCGCCCGTGACTTCAGTTGTGTCTCTGCATGAAGCGCCCCTTCACGCTGTCGACGCTCTAAGGCTGAAAGGCATTCAATGCGTGTTGTCCACCACACCACAATGTCCTCATCTGCTTTCAACACTGCTCGTACTTGTTCGGAGGTTGGCTCCTGCAGACACAAAGGGATAATGGCTGAGGAATCCCAGAATTTCATCTCCCGTTCTCCCGCTCCTGGAGGAGTGCCTTGAGCACCAGCCCCTGGGGGTCCTCTCCTCGGGGCATAGTCCAGAAATTCTGCGGGAGTTTACCTGTCCCAAGCTTCAATAACCCCTCCCTTTCCATCTTGGCAAGGGACCCTCTGGGCCGTCTTTTACCAGAAATGGGGATGATCCGTGCCACGGGCTTCCCTCGGTCGGTAACCAACACTTCAGTACCGCTTTTGACCTGATTCAAGTAATCGCTCAGGCGCGCCTTTAATTCCGATATGGGTGTCGTCTTCATATTAACCCTCGTGCCTTTTATCTTATAACCATAATAGTCATATTTATCTTACCTGTCAATACTATTATTCACCTAAAACTTCTGAAAAATCTGGAAACGGCAACGAACGGAAACGAGGTCCAGCCTTGACTTGGGACAAGGGGGACATTGGTTCTCAAATAACTTTAATAATCCCGCGGGCGTTTTTTTACGTCAAAGGAGGGGATCTCAAAGGCATCATGCAGGGCCTGGATGGCGGCATCCAGGTAATCGGCCTCAACGACACAGGATACACTGGATATGGAGGTGCTGATGGCGATGATATTGATGCCATTGCTGGCCAAGGTGTTGAACATCGCTCCGGGGACCCGAGGCTTCTCCCTGAGGTGTGGACCGAAGACGCTCAATACGGCCACATCGGGGACATAGGAGATCCCGCCGGCATCGACGCTCTTCTTCACCGACTCGATGATACCCAAGGCGGCGCCCAGGTCCTTCTGGTCGATGCAGATGGTGAAATTGCCGTACCCCTCGATATCCGAACCTTCGACCAAAAATTCGATGTTGATCCCATTGTGACCCAGGACACTGAGCAAGGTCCCCGCCACCCCTGGCCGATCGGGAACGGAGAGAACCCGTATCAAGGCCCGTCCTTCGCTCTGCATTACCCCGCCGATCTTTATCTTCCCCATCGTCGCGATATCCCCTGCTTACTCCCAGCGACGGCGATCTACGATCTTCTGGTGCCGGTCAGGAATGGTTCCCGGCGGCACCACCTCCACCTCCCCCTTGATAGTCAACATCTCTTTGATGGCCTTCTCTAACCGGCCTCGTAGCCGCTCCTTGTCAACCGATTCATCTTTTACCTCGGCCACAAAGGTCATACTATCGACGTGATCCTCACGGGTTACCACTACCTGGTATTTAAAGATCTCGGGGAATTGAGCAGCGATCTCATCGGTCTGCCAGGGATGGATGAAGGTCCCTTTTACCTTGGTGGCTTGATCAGCGCGTCCCAGGATCTTCTTGAGCCGGTACGAGGTGCGACCGCAGGGACATTCCCCTCCTTCTAAAAGGGAGAGGTCCCCTGTAGCAAATCGGAGCATCGGGAAGAGGGGATTAAAGTTGGTGGCCACGACCTCCCCTGTCACTCCCGGTGAAACCTGCTTTCCTGTGTGGGGGTCAACGACCTCCACGATTATATCTTGAGTGAGGTGGAGCCCACTTTTATAGTAACACTCATAACCCAAACACCCCGTAAAGACGGTGCCGTATCCCTGCCGCACGATCATCCCAAACTTCTCCTCCAATCGCTGACGGAGCCCCTCGGGAAGCATCTCGGCGGAGACGAATCCAACCTCCAGATTGAGATCCCCTTGTAAATCCACACCCATGGCCTCAGCCCTCTCGGCCACGGTCATCAGGAAACTAGGGGTCCCTATGAACCCATTTACCTTGAGTATCCGCATAATCCTGATCTGCATCAAGGTATTACCGATACCGGTCGGGACCACGGTGATCCCCAATGTCCTCAGGGCGTCGTCCAGGGTAAAGGCAAAGGGCCAGAGGTGGTAATTAAACGTGTTCTGTACGATATCCCCTGGGCGCATGCCACAACCAAAGAGGGCCTCTGTCCAGCTTCGGATCTCATACTCCCCCTCCCCTGGTTGAAAGATCAGGCCTGGGTTGACGTAGATTCGATGCGCCGTGGGGACGGGCTCCGTCTCGAATCCGCCGAAAGGGGCCGTTTCCCGCTGCCGTGCAGCCAGATCCTCCTTGCGCATCAGGGGGATCTTCTCCAGGTCCTCGAGCCCATGAATATCATCAGGTGATATTCCTCCCTCATCAAGTTTGTCTCTCACGGCCCTTGAGCGTTGATAGGCATCTGTAATGAATTTTCTCAACCTTTCGGATAGATAGTCTTCCCTCTCCTGAAGGGAGAGGGTCTCTAACCTTTCATTGAAAAAGCCCTTTTTCCTCTCCTCACGCTCCATCGCTCCTCCCCTGATCTCCAGTATGTAGGGATCAAAAATACCCCCCGTGAGGGGATACCATCACTGTACAAAAGTTACTACAAAGCCTGACCGATTACAATCATAATAGGCAAGGCAGGAGACCCTGGGGCAAACCCCTCCTGCTCATCTTCACGAAAATCTCTCATCTGGTAGGATTGGAGATATCCTTTTTTCCCCGGTCACGGGAACGATATCCTCCCGATACCATAAGCGCACGACGATAAGAAGTCTTGGGGAGTATCGTTCGACGCTCACATCTCTGCTACGGGTGGAAATGGAAGGGTGGGTTTTTTGCTCTTGAAATGCAAGACGATGATCCCTGAGGTAATGAAGACAAGAGAGAGCACGATTTTGATGGTGACCGGTTCTATCAAAATGACATTACTCACCAACACCCCGACAATGGGCATGATAAAGGTAAAAAGGTCGGTGTCTTTGTGGAGATAGCCAATAAAAAGGAC
>CAYQOD010000022.1:0-13544 GCA_964419065.1 uncultured Thermodesulfobacteriota bacterium
ATATTTTTCCCGCCAAGGCGGGATTCGTGGGTGACGAAGCAGTCATGGTCAATTACATTAAGGTAAGGACGACAGAAAACATAAGGAGGTGGGTGTGCCTAAACTGAAGACCAACCGTGGAGCATCCAAGCGATTCAAGATCACGGGATCGGGCAGAAAGGTCAAGCGACAAAAGGCCTTTGCCAACCATATCCTCACTAAGAAGAGCCCCAAGAGGAAACGGAGCTTGAGGAGCCCCGATCTCGTCCATGAGGCTAATATGAAGACGGTAAAGAGATTGATCCCGTACGGGTAACAATAGGAGGACTTCTTAATGCCGAGGACTAAAAGAGGAGTAAGGGGGGCCCGGAAGAGAAAGCGGATCCTCAAGATGGCTGAGGGATACCAGGGGGCGCGAGGGAGGCTCCTGCGCAGCGCCCGCCTGGCGGTGGAGCGGGCCCTGGGCTATGCCTACCGCGATCGGCGGGTCAAAAAGAGGGAGTTCAGGAGGTTGTGGATTACGAGGATCAATGCCGCGACACGCGCCCACGGTATCACCTATAGTCGTTTTATGGAAGGGCTGCGCAAGGCTAACGTACCTCTTGACAGGAAGGTCCTGGCAGATA
The DNA here is from genome assembly GCA_964419065.1 of uncultured Thermodesulfobacteriota bacterium. Taxonomy (GTDB): domain Bacteria; phylum Desulfobacterota; class B13-G15; order B13-G15; family RBG-16-54-18; genus CAYQOD01. Next base: position 606 of record CAYQOD010000022.1, read on the forward strand.
TGGCCATGCACGATGCCGAGGGTTTTGCCGATCTCGTCCAGGTAGCCAAGAAGAATGTCTAATTGCCTAGAAAATAAAACCTCTGGATTTCCTCTCCCCTCGGGGAGAGGATGAAGGTGAGGGGAAAAAATTATAACCACCCTCACCCCTGCCCTCTCCCGCCTCCGTCCCGAACTCGGGACGAGAGCGGGGCAGCGGGAGAGGGAGATAGAGTGAATTTTCATCGTTCGTGGGTGACGCACCATCATGGGAAATTCTTTTGAGGAGGCCCTGCGGTCGATCCGTGAGTCGGTTCAGCGATCGCTTGACCAGGCGAGCACCGAACAAGAGGTATCCCGGATACGGATAGACTATCTGGGGAGAAAGGGGAGGCTCACGCTCCTGCTCAGGAGGTTGCAGGAACTTCCTCCTGAGGAGAGATCCAGGGCCGGCAAGCAGGCCAATGCACTCAAGGCGGAGCTGGAGAGAGAGATCACGGGAGCGCTCCTTCGGTTCCGCGAAGAGACACGTCAGAAATCGCTGACCCGTGAGAGGATTGACATAACCCTCCCTGGGACCCATCTACCGCTCGGCAGGCTTCACCCCATTACTCAAGCGATGGCGCAGATAGTGGATATCTTCACCAAGATGGGTTTTCAGGTGGCAGAGGGCCCTCAGGTAGAGCTGGATTACTACAATTTTGAGGCCCTGAATATCCCCCGTGATCATCCTGCGCGGGATATGCACGATACCTTTTACTTCTCCGACGAGGTCTTGTTACGGACTCATACCTCCCCTGTGCAGATCAGGGTGATGGAGAGCCAGAGCCCCCCTGTCCAGATTGTCGCCCCTGGGGTGGCTTATCGCAGGGATTCCGACGTCACACACACCCCCATGTTTCACCAGATCGAAGGATTCCTGGTAGACGAAGGGATCTCCTTCGCCCACCTGAAGGGGGTGCTGACCTCCTTTGTCCATCAGATGTTCGGCGAGGAGACTCCGTTGAGGTTTCGCCCCAGTTTTTTCCCCTTTACAGAGCCCAGCGCCGAGGTAGACATCGGGTGTGTCATCTGTGGGGGAGAGGGGTGCCGCGTCTGCGGGGGAACTGGCTGGCTGGAGATCCTCGGATCAGGGATGGTTGACCCTGAACTCTTCCGAACAGTGGGCTATGATCCTGAGAAGGTGTCGGGTTTCGCCTTCGGCATGGGGATAGAGCGGGTCGCCATGCTGAAGTATGGCGTCAACGACATCCGTCTCTTTTTCACCAATGACCTCCGCTTTCTTAAACAGTTTTAGGACCGATGAGAGTAAGCTTCAGTTGGTTAAAGGAGTACGTAGATTTTGATGTAACCCCTTCCGAGCTCGCCGAGATTCTCACTATGGCCGGTCTGGAGGTGGAAGATATCGAGGAGGTGGGTCCTCATTGGAAGGGAGTAGTAGTGGCCCGGATCGTCTCCGTTGCGCCCCACCCGCAGGCCGATCGGCTCTCCCTCTGCCGAGTCAAGGCGGGGAAGGAGGTCTATTCCATCGTCTGCGGTGCCCGAAACATCAAGGAGGGAGATAAGGTGCCTCTGGCCTTAGTGGGGGCTGAGCTCCCTCATGGGGTGAGAGTAGAGGGCACAAAGATCCGAGGGGAGATCTCCGAGGGGATGATGTGCTCAGAGGCGGAACTGGGGCTTTCCTCCAGTTCCGAAGGGATCATGATTTTGCCCCCTGAGGCCCCGGCAGGGATCCCCTTGATGGATGTCCTTGACGTGAGGGATCAAATCCTCGAGGTCTCCCTGACCCCTAATAGGGGGGATTGCCTCAGCATGATCGGCATGGCTCGAGAGGTAGCCGCCTTGACAGGGGGGAGATTTCATCTTCCCACCCCTCAGCTTCAGGAGGGTAGGGAGCGCATAGACGATCTTGCTCGGGTCTCTGTTTTGGACCCTGATCTCTGCCCCCGGTATGCCGCTACGTTGATCACGGGGGTACAGATAGCCCCATCCCCCCTTTGGCTGCGGACCAGGCTGGAGCGGGCGGGTATGAGATCCATCAACAATGTGGTCGATGTAACCAATTACGTCATGTTAGAGTACGGTCAACCGCTCCATGCCTTCGATTTTAACCGTTTGGAGGGGGGGCAGATCGTGGTGAAGAGGGCGGATGAGGGCGAAGTCTTTGTTACCCTGGATGGGGTGGAGAGGATTATGAACAGGGATGCCCTCATGATCTGTGATGCGGCCAGGCCAGTGGCCATCGGCGGGGTCATGGGTGGGTTGAACTCAGAGATCGCAGAGGACACTTCGTGGGTCCTCCTCGAGAGTGCCTACTTTTCACCCGAAGGGATCAGACGTACCTCTAAGGCCCTGGGCCTGCAGACGGAGTCTTCATATCGGTTTGAACGAGGGATTGATTCCGAAGGGGTGCCGTCCGCCTCTCTGCGGGCGACCGCCCTCATTGCCGAGCTCGCTGGAGGAGAGGTGGTGAAAGGGGTCATCGATTACTATCCTTCCCCCATCCCTCGCTCCGAGATACGATTGCGTTGGGCACGGGTCAACTCTATGTTGGGAATGAGACTGGAGCAGGAAGAAGTGAGGGATATCCTCGGCCGCCTCCGGATAGAGATCAAGGAGGATGCGGGTGAGCAGTGGACGGTCTCTCCCCCGAGTTACCGGGGAGATCTCACTCGGGAGATAGACCTCATTGAGGAGATAGGACGCCTCAAGGGATATGACCATATCCCGGTTGAGAATCCCAAGATGTGGATAGTATCCTCCCGAAAAGAGAGGCAGAAAGAACTGGAGGAGCGGGCCAAGGATGCCCTGGTCGGTCTTGGGTTCTATGAGGTGATCACCTACAGCTTCATTTCACCTCAGTCCCTTCAGGCCCTGAGGTTGCCCGATGATGATCCCCGTCTCCATCCATTAGTCCTCCTCAATCCCCTTACCGAGGAGCAATCGGTAATGAGAACCACGCTCTTGCCGGGGTTGCTGCAGACGGCCCGGTATAATATAAGCCATAAGAATACGGACATAAAGATTTTTGAATTAAAGGAGATCTACCGTCCCAAGGAAGAGGGGCTTCCGGACGAGATGAGGCCCTTGGCAGGGCTGGCCATGGGCACCTTTGTAGGAGGGGGATGGAATATGTCTGCCAAGGAGGTGGATTTCTACGACGTCAAGGGGTGTCTGGAGCAGTTATTTTTTAACCAGCGGGCCCCTGCCCCCACGTTTGCATCCGGCGAAGCAATTCCCTACCTTCACCCGAGCAGGGCGGCGATGGTGAATCTGGGCAGAGAGAGGGTGGGGATCGTGGGGGAACTGCACCCCGAAGTCGCTGCGGCCTACGAACTTCCCCCCGGCGTATATATCTTTGAGATCGATTTTCCCTCCGTGGTGGATCACTGCCAGAGCGAGATAACGGTTGCTCCCCTCCCCCGGTTCCCCTCGGTGATCAGGGATGTGGCAGTGGTGATAGACGAAGATGTGAGCGTCGAGGAGATAGCGGATATTATGAGAGGGGCCGGGGGGAAATTTATGGAGTCGGTGGAGGTCTTCGACTGTTACCGAGGCGATTCTATTCCCCCGGAGCGGAAGGGGTTGGCCTTTAGGATTCGGTATCGTTCATCAGAGAGGACCCTGACCGATGAGGAGGTAAACGAGTTTCACCGAGAGGTACTGGAGAGATTACAGGAGGTCCCCGGACTGAAAATCAGGTAGATCAAAAAGGGAGGTGAGGGGATGACCAAGGCCGACATCGTGGAGACTATCTATGAAAAGGTGGGGTTTTCCAAAAAGGAAGCGGTTCAATTGGTAGAGACGGTCTTCGAGATCATGAAGGAGACCCTGGGGCGAGGAGAGAAGATCAAGATCTCAGGGTTCGGCAACTTTGTGGTCAAGGAAAAGCGGGCGAGAAAGGGGAGGAATCCTCAGACAGGGGAGACGCTGGAGATCTCCCCGCGAAGGGTCTTGACCTTTAAACCGAGCCAAACCCTGAAGAAAATGCTCAATGTCTGAGGTCCTTTCCCATGGCGATGGGAAAGCCTGTTCATTTCGATAAATTCTATTACCGCATTGGAGAGGTCAGTCGCATCACAGGGGTAAAACCCCATGTGTTGAGGTATTGGGAACAGGAGTTCCAGTTGCGTCCCAAACGATTGGCAGGGGCGCAGCGACGTTACCGGCGGGAAGATCTCGAGAGGATCCTTACCATCAAGAAGCTCCTCTACGAAGAGAGGTTTACCATTGCGGGGGCCAAGAAGAGGATGCAGGAGTTGAGACGCCAACGGGGCGAACAATTGGAGATGGGTTTTTTAACGGAAGATTACAAAGAGGTCTTGCGGGAGATTAAGGAGCAGTTAAAGGAGATCAAGGAGACCCTTGACTAAGGAAGTAAAATCTGTCATGATAAATCGGAGTGCGGGGCGTGGCGCAGACTGGTAGCGCACTGGCATGGGGTGCCAGGTGTCGGAGGTTCAAATCCTCTCGCCCCGACCATCCATAGCGATTTTTTTGTTTATCTGCCCCGTATATCACTTTTCCCCATCTCCGGTGAAATGGGAATGACAATTCTGGTCACCAATGACGACGGTGTTTCTTCTGAAGGGCTCCACATCTTGGCACAAACGATGGAGACCGTGGGGGAGGTTTACGTCGTTGCCCCAGATCGAGAGAGGAGCGCTGTAGCACATGCATTAACCCTCCACCGTCCTCTGAGGGTGGAAGCGGTCTCGCCGAGGGTCTATGCGGTGGATGGGACGCCGGTGGATTGTGTCAACCTCGCATTCTATGGCATCCTCAAGGCCAGGCCTGACCTCGTCGTCTCAGGGATAAATCAAGGGCCCAATTTGGGTGAGGATGTGGTCTACTCGGGTACGGTCTCAGCCGCCTTTGAGGCCACCTTCCTGGGGATACCTGCTATCGCCATCTCCTTGGCCTCCAGAAAGGATTTCAAGTATCAGGTGGCGGCCAACTTCGCACTGAAGGTGGCCGAACATATCTTGAGTGTTGGACTTCCCAAGGAGACCTTTTTAAACATCAATGTCCCCAATGTAGAGGAGGATCAGATCCGCTCCTACAAGATCACCCGACAAGGCAGGAGGATTTTTGGTGGTGATGCGATTGTGGAGAAGGTCGATCCTCGCGGAAAGAAATACTATTGGATCGGGGGGGAAAACCAGGGGTTTCAAGAGATAGAAGGGACAGATTTTCATGCCATAGCGAACCATCATATCTCTATAACCCCTCTCTGCGTGGACTTGACCGATTACCCCGCTGTAGAGGCGCTGAGGGGGTGGAGGTTATGACACTCCGGGAGGAGGCAAGAGGATGAGATTGGAAGGGAAGGTTGCACTCGTCACGGGTGCGGGAAGGGGGATGGGAAGGCGGTATGCCCTTGGGCTGGCCAGGGAGGGGGCTTCGGTCGGTGTCAATGACCGTTCTCAGGACGGGGTTGTAGAGACGGTCAAAGGGGTTGAGGCTCACGGTGCCACGGCCTTGCCCCTGGGGGGTGATGTGTCAAAAAAGGAGGATGTAGAGCGCATGGTCGATGAGGTTACGGGGACCTTGGGGAGGCTCGATATCCTCATCAACAACGCTGGTGTCAATCCCTTTATCCTCCCGGCCGAACGTATAGAGGAGAAGGGGTGGGACCGGGTGATGGATGTCAACCTGAAGGGGGTATTCTTCTGTTGCCAAGCGGTCTTCCCCGTGATGAAGGAACAGGGTAGAGGTCGTATCGTAAACATCTCCTCCCAGGCGGGCCTCTTGGGGGAGCAGGGAATGCTCCCCTATTGTGTGAGTAAGGCCGGGGTGTTGGCCCTCACCAGGGTGTTGGCCTATGAATGGAGCAGGTACGGGATTTCAGTGAACGCCGTTGCTCCGGGTTTTATCGCCGGAGGGATGAATGAACCTCTCTTGGATAAGACCGAGTTCGTATCCGCCTTGGCAGAACGAGTTCCGCTCAACAGATTCGCCGATCCCGAAGAGGTGGTTTCAGTGGTGCTGTTCCTCTGCAGCGAAGAGGCACAGTATGTCAACGGGGCGACCATCGTGGTGGATGGGGGGATGACTGGCTACCAGCCCCGCCCCATCATCGATGTGCTCGGGCGGAAGTGAACCTCGAGTCCCTTTACACTGAGATAGAATGGACTAGACTATACGTATGAAAAAGAGATTACCGTAGGGAGAGGGAGGAAGAAAGGAGGAAAGATGAAGATTACGCTCAGTGTCATCAAGTCTGATATCGGGAGCATAGGGGGGCACATCAAACCGAGCCAGCGATTGATCGAGAGGGTCAGGGAGTTTGTGGATAACAACGGCAAAGGTCTCGTAGAGGACTTCTATGTGAGCCACACCGGTGACGATATCGCCATCCTCTTCTCCCACCAAAAGGGCACGGGGAATGAGGATGTTCACAAGCTGGCCTGGGACGCCTTCGTGGCGGGGACCGAAGTGGCCAAGGAGCAGGGTCTCTACGGGGCAGGGCAGGACTTATTGAAGGATGCCTTCTCCGGCAATGTCAGAGGCATGGGGCCTGCGGTGGCGGAGATGGAATTCGAGGAGCGGCCCAATGAGCCCTTCCTCTTTTTTGCCGCGGACAAGACCGATCCCGGGGCGTACAACCTCCCGCTCTTTCTCGCCTTTGCCGATCCGATGTTTTGTTCCGGCCTGATGTTGAGCCCTGCTATGGCCCAAGGGTTCAAGTTCACCATTATGGATGTGGAGTACACCGAGGGGGACAGGATCATTGAGCTGAACGCCCCTGAAGATCTCTACGATATCGCCGCCCTCCTGCGGGACAACGAACGTTTCGTGGTCGAGAGCATTCACTCGCGCAGCACGGGTGAGATCGCCGTTGCGGTGAGTACCTCGCGCCTGCACAACATCGCGGGGAGATATACCGGGAAGGATGATCCGGTGATGCTCGTGAGGGTCCAGGGGAGTTTCCCGGCGACCGGCGAGGTCCTCTCACCCTACAGCATCGGGCACTATGTGGCGGGGTTCATGAGGGGGAGCCACACCGGTCCCCTGATGCCGGTACGGTTCAACACCCCGGTCTCCTATTTCGACGGTCCCCCGTTGGTGGCATGTCACGCCTTCTGCGTCCACAAGGCCAACCTCACCGAACCCGCCGACGCCTTCGATCATCCCTTCTGGGACTATGTACGGGACAAAGTGTCGAGAAAGGCCATCGAGTTGAGGGAACAGGGTTTTTCTGGTGCGGCCATGCTCCCTTACAGTGAGCTGGAGTACGGTGGTATCGTGGAGAAGATGAAGCGCTTGGACAAATTGTTCACGGTGCGAGGTTAGGGGAACGGGGTGGGGGTGATCCCCGCCCCGTTTTTTATTGGGGGAGGTGCGCCACTCTCCGTCATGGCGGCCTTCAGATCGTCTGGGATGAGAGAAAGGATTTTACATGGGAATTACAGAGGCCTTGTCCCTGAGCAGACATATACACTTCATTGACATATTTGTGTGAGGAGATAAGATCGGGATACCGACTCGGTTATGCAAAAGCTGGTTTATATTAAGACCTTCGGCTGCCAGATGAATGAGCACGACTCCGAACGGATGCTCACCCTCCTGGAGGGGTGCGGTTATCGGGAGACAAAACAATGGGAGGATGCATACCTGATTCTGATAAATACCTGCAGCGTCCGGGAAAAGCCTGAGCAGAAGGTCTACAGCATCGTAGGGCGGTTGCAACGATTAAAGAGCGAGAGCCCTGATATTATACTGGGTGTGGCCGGCTGTGTAGCCCAGCAGGAGGGGGAGCTCTTATTGGCCAGGTTCCCCGCACTCGACTTCATCGTAGGGCCCGGTAAGATCCAGCGCATCCCTGAGCTCTTACACAGAGTTGAGGAGGGGCGCAGGGGGTTGTGTGAGGTGGGCTTTGAAGAAAGCCCTTCCTGTGATAGCATACTACCCCACGCCTCGCAGTTGCGTGCTTACGTCACCATCATGGAAGGTTGCGACAATTTCTGTAGTTACTGTATTGTCCCGCATGTGCGGGGGAGGGAGCGGAGCAGACCGAGTGGCGAGATCGTGCCCGAGATAGAGGCCCTCGTTGAGAACGGAACAAAGGAGGTAATTCTTCTGGGCCAAAATGTAAACTCCTATGCCGCGCATGATCCCGCTGATTTGACTTTCCCCCAGCTGTTGGCTACAATAAACGGAATTCGAGGGCTGGAGAGGATTCGATTTACCACATCACATCCCCGAGATCTCACCGAAGAACTTATCGAGAGCTTCAGGAGGGTGGAGCGATTATGTGAACACATCCATCTTCCCTTCCAGGCGGGGTCTAATAGGGTGTTGGAGAAGATGGACAGGGGATATACGAGAGAAGAATATGTGGCCAAGATCGGGAAGCTGAGAGAGATGGTTCCTGATATCAGCATTACCGCCGATGTCATGGTGGGTTTTCCCGGTGAGCGGGACGAAGACTTTGCCCAGACCCTAGAACTCCTACAGGAGGTGGAGTTCGATAGTCTTTTTTCTTTTAAGTATTCCCCCCGCAAAGGGACCGCGGCGGCCCAGTTGAGGGATGATGTGTCTCCCAAGGTGAAGCAACAACGTCTGGAGATTCTCCAAAATCTCCAGCGCGAGATAACACTGAAGAAGAACAAGGTCTTGGAAGGGAAGGTAAGAGAGGTACTGGTGGAGGGATGTAGCCGTAACTCCCCCCACGAGATGATGGGGAGGACAAGGTGCAATCGGATCGTTAATTTCCCTGGAGGGTCCGAGGTAGTGGGAGAGTTGGTCAAGGTGAAGATTCGAAAAGGTCTACCAAACTCCTTACGAGGAGAGCTTTGCCGATAGGGAGGGAAAAAGGATGCTGAGAAAGATGAAGGTAAGCGGTCTAACGGTAGACCCTTTTACCAATACCCCCATTGTGTTGCTCAAGGATTTGGAGGAAAAGGAGGTCGTTCCTATTTGGATAGGATTCTTTGAGGCGAGCGCCATTGCAACCCAATTGGAGAGGGTTCATCTCGCCAGGCCCATGACCCATGACCTGATGAAGAATGTCTTGGATACCTTAGGGGTCAAAGTCACCAAGATAGAGGTCAATGACCTGCGGGAAAACACCTTCTACGCCGTTATCCATCTCAACATGGAGGGGAGTCACTTCGTCGTCGACGCCCGCCCCAGCGACGCTATCGCCTTGGCCCTGCGGACCAAGTCCCCCATCTATGTAGCGGAAGGGGTGATTGAGAAATCACGGAAGATAGACCTGCGCCAGCACAAAGAGGGAGAGGAGGCACTGGACGAATTTTTGGAAGGCCTTAATCACAAGGACTTCGGTAAATATAAGATGTAGGTGCTAGAGATAACCCTTCTCCTTTGAGAGGGCGTGGAGGGACTCTGCCGTCGTCTTTCGGTTCTCCTCCCATTTCCCATTTAGTTGGCTGGAAAAAAGGATTCAAGGGGTCAAGGATTCCAGTGGTCAAGTGGAATGCCTTTATAATTGCTCGTACTTGAAAAGGTTAACAGAGGAACGGTTGGTTTCGAATCAGCATCTTCGAGGTTAGAGCGGGGTTTGCGGGGTGTTACCACCCATGTGAACCATGACCTCGAATTCCTGCCCCCTTGATAGCAACGTTTTGGGAGGAGGACTTTTTTATTTCTTTGGTGATATGACCGATGATAGATCTACATACCCATTCCCTGTTGAGCGATGGAGAGCTCACCCCTGCCGAACTGGTCAGGAGGTTTGAGGCGGCAGGCTACCAGGGCCTTGCCATCACCGACCACGGCGATCCCTCCAATCTGGATCTGATCATCCCCCGGCTCGTGGCCTTTTGCAAGGAGATCAACCGACAGGGGGGAATACGGGTGGTTCCGGGGATTGAGCTGACCCATGTCCCTCCTGCGATCATACCGCCGTTGGTCAGCAGGAGCAGGGAGTTGGGCGCCAAGCTGGTCCTGGTCCATGGAGAGAGTATCGTGGAGCCGGTGGCGGCAGGGACCAACAGGATGGCTATCGAGGCCGTTGCAGACATCCTGGCCCACCCGGGCCTGATTACAGAGGATGAGGTCCTCTTGGCCAAGGAAAACTCCATATACCTGGAGTTGACCTCACGCACGGGACATTCTCTGACCAACGGTCATGTGGCCAGATTAGCCCAGGGGATAGGGGCACCCTTGGTGTTGAACAGCGATGCCCATTCTCCTGACGATATATGGCCAGCGGACCGTTTGCAGGGGATCGTCCTGGGGGCTGGCCTGGCGGAAGATGATTTCCAAAATATGATGCACAATGCAAGGCATATCGTGGAGCGATGCCTGACATCAGGGAAATCGTAGCCGATTATATTATGGACCTACCTCCCTATCCCAAGGGGAGGGAGTGGCGGGGAGAGGAAGACCTCGTCCGCCTCTCAGCCAATGAGAACCCCCTCGGCCCCTCCCCGAAGGCCCTGGATGCCATTGCCAAGGCCCTGAAGTACCTCCATCGATACCCGGATGGGATGGGAGCAGGGCTCAAGGAGAAGCTGGCACAGCGGTGGGGAATCTCAGCAGATAACATCATATTGGGAAACGGTTCCAATGGGATCATCGAGTTGGCCACCAGGACCTTCCTGCAGGAGGGGGAGGAGGTATTGTTGCCCGAGCCCACCTTCGCCTATTATGGGATTGCCTCCCAGGCCCGGGGGGGGAAGTGCGTCTCCGTCCCCCTGAGGGATTTTAAGATCGACCTGGCAGGGATAGCCCAGAGGATAACCTCTGAGACCAAGCTGATCTTTTTGGGCAATCCCAACAACCCCACGGGGACCATCTTCACCCGTTCCGAGTTCGAGGACTTCTTAATTCATCTTCCATCGCATGTAGTGGTCCTGGTGGACGAGGCCTACGGTGAATATGTGACGGCTGCCGATTACCCCCTCTACCGCGATTACCAGCAGAGAGGAAGATGGATCATCACCATCAAAACCTTTTCCAAGTTCTATGGGCTGGCTGGTCTCAGGATGGGATATGGGATGGCCCGAGAGGAACTGATAGAACAGATGGAGAAGGTACGGCAACCCTTTAACGTCAATCTCTTGGCTCTGGCAGGAGCTGAGGCCGCCTTAGGGGATGAGGAACACAGGGTGAAGGCGGCCCGCGTGAATGAAGAGGGGAGGGAGTATCTGTACGAGGAGTTGGCCCGTCTGAAGGTCTCCTTCGTACCTAGTGAAGCCAATTTCATCCTCGTCTATTTTGGATCCCATACTTCCCACGTGATGGAGACGCTCCTGCAGGGGGGGATCGTGGTGCGGGGTATGGAGGGATATGGTCTCGGGGGCTACTGCAGGGTTACCATCGGTCTCCCTGAGGAGAACAAGAGGTTTGTCGAGGCCCTGGAGAGGTGGCAAAAAAGATCTTAATCGTCATCGATGGTCCAGCAGGGGCCGGCAAGAGCACGGTGGCCCGTATCCTGGCCGAGAGGTTGGGATACCGGTATCTCGATACCGGTGCTACCTATCGGGTCGTGGCCCTGAGGGCGAAGGAGGAAGGGATAACGCCTGAGATGACTGAGGAGCTACGCACGTTGTGTGCCCGGATCACGATACGTTTCGAAGATTCGGAGGATGGGCAGCGGGTCTACAGTGATGACAGGGATGTCACCGAGGCCATCAGGACCCCAGAGATCAGTATGCTGGCCTCTAGGATCTCCCGAGAAAGGATAGTACGGGAGGCCATGGTGGATCTGCAGAGGAGTTTGGGAGGCCCGGGGGTGGTGGCCGAGGGGAGGGATATGGGACAGGTGGTCTTTCCCGGGGCGGAGGTCAAGTTTTACCTCGACGCCACCCCCCAGGAGAGGGGCACGCGGAGGTATAGAGAACTCTTGGCCCGAAGGATCCCCGCCGCCCTCTCCCAGGTGATTGAGGAGACCAATAAGAGGGACCAGGACGACACGAATCGGGAGATCGCGCCCTTGCGGATGACAGGGGACGCAGTCTATATTGATTCCACCGGTATGAGCCCTGAGGAAGTAGTGGAGCGGATGTTGACGGAGCTCGAGAAGAGGTGGTGACCGGTGCAGGTGGTGGTGGCAGAGAGTGCCGGGTTCTGTTTTGGCGTCAAGAGGGCCATCAAGATGGCCTTTGCCGCGGCCCGGAGATACCCTCCCCCTGTCTATTCCCTGGGGCCTTTGATACACAACCCCCAGGTAGTGGGGAGTTTGGAGGAACTAGGGGTACAGGTTGTGGAGGGTCTCGGCAAAGTGAGGGGAGGCACGGTAATCTTTCGCTCGCACGGGGTTACCCAGGAGGAGACGAACGTGGCCCGAGAGCGGGGGTTGAGAATAGTGGATGCCACCTGTCCCTTTGTCAAGAAGGCACAGAAATACGCCTCCTTCCTCAGCAGGGGGGGATACCGGGTAGTGATTGTGGGGGATAAGGAGCACCCGGAGGTTCAGGGTATTCTCAGTTATATCAAAGGAGACGGCTTAGTCACCGAATCTGCCCAGGGGCTGGGTATGTTGTCAGAGGCGAAGAAGGTGGGGGTGATAGCCCAGACCACGCAGCCTTATAGGAACTTTCAGGAGGTGGTAGCCCAGGCCCTGCTGGTGGCCCGGGAGGTTAGGGCCTTTAACACCATCTGCGGCGCCACCTCTATCCGTCAGCAGGAGTCGCTGAGGGTGGCCCATAAAGTGGACTGCATGATAGTCATCGGTGGTCATAACAGTGCTAATACTACCCGATTGGCTGACCTTTGCCGACAGGTACAGTCCAACACCCATCACGTGGAGACTGAGGGGGAGCTTGATCCCTCCTGGTTGAAGGGGGTGCGGGGTGTGGGGATTACTGCAGGCGCCTCTACCCCTAGTTGGTTGATCGATAGGGTACGGGAGGAGGTTGAGAAGACCCCCCTTACCTAATTCGAAAATAGCCATCACTGTCGGGAGGCTGAAGGAAGGGAGCAATTTTATTCATCGTTCGTGCGTGATGATACTTTTATGAAATTATTTTGTTTTTCTCTCCTTTTTGTG
>CAYQOD010000023.1:0-13485 GCA_964419065.1 uncultured Thermodesulfobacteriota bacterium
CCAATCTCTCGGGGCGGTCTATCAGGGGAGGATGACGGGGACATGGGGTGAGGCTGCTATATTTTCGTTTTACGCCACCAAGGTGATCACCACAGGCCACGGGGGGATGGTGATTTCGCGGAACGAGGGGCTCTTGGCGAGGGTGAAGGATTTGAGGGAATACGATAAGAAAAGGGATTATCGAGTACGGTATAATTATTGCATGACAGACCTTCAGGGGAGGATGGGGCAGATACAGTTGCAGAAACTTCCCTCCATCCTCATAGAGAGGAGGAGACGGGCCCAACTGTACGACAAGTACCTGAACGGACTGAAAGGGACTATCTTGCCACGGGGTGGAGGAATATACTACCGATATGTGGTAAGGATAAAGGGAGAAATGTTACCGATGACCATGGAAAGGCTGCATCAGTGCGGGATAGGGGTGCAACGGCCCATCTTTTGTCCCCTCCACCAATACCTGAACCTCGACGGTTTCGAGGCGAGCAATAAGCTCTATGCAGAGACCCTCTCCCTCCCCCTCTATCCGCGCCTCCAACCTGATGAGGTGAGCTATATAGCCCGTTGTCTCGGCAGGGCTGTGGAGGATATGAATGGTTGAAGGCTTCATCCCATCGGTAATGCTGCCTTTCCTACTCTCTCTCTTTCTTACCCCCGTGGCCCGACGAATAGGGAAACGGTGGGCCATCATGGATATCCCCGAGCAGAGACGGGTCCATTCCATTCCCACCCCTAAGACCGGAGGGTGGGCCGTCTTCGTCTCATTCCTCGTATCGGTCATCATACTCGTCAAGCTCGAAGGGGCGATAGTGGGGTTGCTCATCGCGGGAACCTTCATCATTGTGGTGGAAATCTGGGACGATGCCAAGGGGATATCGGCCGTGTACAAACTTCTCTCACAGATCGTAGCGGCGATCCTCCTCATCGCCTTTGGGGTGAAGATCATCATCTTTCCCCAAAACCTGTGGGGGGACCCCTTAAATTATGCCCTCACCATCCTTTGGGTGGTGGGAATTACCAACGCCGTGAACTTCATCGATGGGATGGACGGGCTGGCGGCAGGTCTCTGCATAATCTTCTCGCTGTTCCTCTCGGTGGTCTTCCTACAAATGGGATGGTACCACATGGTCCCCTTCTGTCTCGTGATTATCGGCATATGCCTCGGCTTCCTCCCCTATAACTTCAGGGGGGAAGGAAGGGCGACCATCTTCTTAGGGGATACGGGGAGCAATTTCCTCGGCTTTGTCCTCGCATCACTCGCAGTGCTTGCCGAGTGGTCGGAGGACTTGCTCTTGCCATCATTGACAGCCCCCCTGTTAATCTTCTCCGTTGTCATTTATGATATGGCCTATATCAATCTGCGCAGGGTCCTAATGGGGGAGGTACACGGAATCAGGGAACTCTTGGCGTACACAGGAAAGGACCACCTCCACCACAGGCTCCTCCACCTCTTAGGCTCCAAGACCAAGACAGTGCTCACCATCTATTTCTTGGCTATCGCCCTGGGTATGAACGCCCTGTTGATAAAGATGGCCCCTCACTACTTTTGGGTCCTCCTCCTTCAGGCCGTGGCCATCCTTGCCTTCGTGACCATATTGGAAGTAGCGACTACCATCAGGATGAAAAACAACGAAAGAATCGGTGAAGGTCTTAGAACTGATAACCAGGCTTGATCGGGGAGGGGCACCAAGGATATTCCTGCAACTGGTCGAGGGTCTCAAGGAGCATGGGTTGGATATTGTGATGGCCTCAGGACCCTCTCAGAGACCAGAGGAAGATCCAAGGGAGTTTTCGCAGCGGCTCCATATCCCTTACTACCCCCTCTCCCACCTACGTCGTGATATCTCCCCAATCAGGGACTTCTTAGCCCTTCTCGAACTTGTCGCCATCATCCGTAGGGAAAGGCCGTTGCTCCTACACACACACACCACCAAGGCAGGATTTGTGGGGAGGTTGGCCGGTGCGATAACCCACGCCAGAACCATCCATACCCCCCATGGCCATCTCTTCTATGGCTACTTCGGGAGGGTGAAAGAGAGGTTATACGTCATCCTCGAGCGGATGGCCGTCCGTTTCTCCGAGAAGATCATCACCATCTCAGAGGATGAAAGGAGGGAATATCTGAAAAGGGGGATCGGCAATGAGAAAAACGTGGTCACCATTTACAACGGAATAGATTTGGATCGGTTTCCCGGGAATGGAAGTAAAGTACGGGGCGAATTGGGGATAACGGGGGTGGTTCCCCTCGTGGGTTTTGTGGGGAGGCTGGAGGAGGTAAAGGGGCCTCAGCTCTTTATGGGGGCGGCCGCAATGATAAAGGTCGAGCGCCCACAAACTCACTTCCTCATCGTAGGGGATGGTCCCATGAAGGGAGAGTTGATGAAGATGGCGCAGACGATTTCCCACCTCCACTTTTTAGGCCATCGAGAGGATATCAGCGACGTGATAGCGGCCCTTGATCTCTTGCTCATTCCGTCCCTGAACGATGGGTTCAACCTGGCCGCGGTAGAGGCCATGGCCTCATACAAGCCCATCGTGGCGACGGCCGTGGGGGGGCTTCCCGAGGTGGTGGGCGATGGAGGAATCCTCGTGAGGCCTGATGATAGAGACGGTATGGCACAGGGGGCACTCCGTCTCCTCAACTCCTCGCAACTGAGGATGGAGATGGGAGAGCGAGGCAGGAAACGGGCCGAGGTCCTCTTCGACTGGAACGGATGCCTCCAGAGGACATTCGACCTCTACCGTAGCGTCGTGTGGAATCTGAGATGATGAGAGATGCCTCCTTCTATCGAAACGCCAGCCATAACCTTTACGT
This sequence comes from uncultured Thermodesulfobacteriota bacterium, assembly GCA_964419065.1. Classification (GTDB taxonomy): domain Bacteria; phylum Desulfobacterota; class B13-G15; order B13-G15; family RBG-16-54-18; genus CAYQOD01. Next base: position 2,816 of record CAYQOD010000023.1, read on the forward strand.
ACTCCATCACCTGCGGAGTCTTCTCGCACGCTTGAACAGTGAGGGTCCAGAGGTGCTCTTCTTCAGGGGGGTAAGCCTGCTCGGAGACGTCTACCCCTCAGTAGGGGAACGGGGGATGTTAGATGTGGATATCTTGGTACGGGAAAAAGATCTTCGACAACTCAAAGAGATTCTCAAGTCCATAGGATTGGCAGAGGCCGATCCAGGGGTGTTTGAAAGAAGGGGCTTTGTCCTCGATCTGCATACAACCTTTCTCAATCCTTCCCGCTCGATTCTCGGGAACTCCTGCTTCACCATATCCCTGGAGGATATCTTCGGACGGAGCATCTCTAAACGTTTGGACGATATGGAGTTAAAGATCCCCTGCCCTGAGCACCTCTTCATCTCTACGGCCATCCACCTCCAGAGCCACTCCTTCTGTTGGGAGAAGGGGTGGGAGGATCTGATACGGATAAAGAGACACTATGGGCTCTCCAATGAAGATATCCTCTCCGAGGCCAGGAGGATGGGCATGGAGAAAAACCTCTCGTATCTCGGCAACCTGCGCCCGGATCACTTCCCATCCTGGGAAGGAAACCTCTCTTTTGGAGAGCGATGGGTTTTGAAGAGGATCAAGGGGGGAAACTTCAATCAGAACTTCGGCGATCTCCTGTTTCTCCTTCAGTCACGGCAGAGAGTAAAGGCCCTGAAGGAGATCTTTTTCCCCCATGGTGTCTCGCTCAGGATCATCGGTGATCGGCTGTGGAAGTGTCTTCTGCTCCTAAAGGATACCCTTACGTGACCAGGGCCACGAGAAAACCGAAGACGTCGAAATCAGATTGAGCTGGTTGAATCTTTCACGCCTTGCGTTCAACCAAAATAAGTGATAAAATTGTAATAAATTACATAATTTTTAAGACATTAAGTACAAACCTCTGCTAAAAAGGGGGAGAATACAAGGGATGGTAGAAAAACCCCGAGCCGTAGGCCACTGCTATTATCAAATTGCCGGTATCGCCATCAAGATGGAATCTGACCTACCCATAACAGATACTACCTTCCATCCCAAGTTCAAACCTTTTGAGGTGGATGGACCGGGTAAGGACACTATTATCATCAGACACCACTTCTCCATACCGGATCTAACCGATTGGGACAGGGGAGAAGAGGTCTATAGAAAGCCACCCTGGGCCATCTACCGAAAGGGACGTTCCTGGACTTACGTGGTTATTTCGGAGGATACATTAGAAGCGATCAAATGCCTGCGCCCTCGAATATGGCAACGGTTGCATCCAAAATCTCGCCGAGAAAAAGAACGATCGGAATGTATCACCTCACGCTTTGTTAAAGGAGAAAATATCCACCAACTGGCAGTATTCAACTATAACTACAGGAATAACAGGATATACAACAAGACTGAGAGGCCTTTCCACCGAGGCAACCTCCATTCCCTCACCCTCTTTCCGACTGATCAGATCCTCCTTGCCAGGGTTCTGGCCGAACGGGAGGGCTGTTATATCCATGCAAGCGGCGTGGTGCTTGACGGCAAAGGAATTCTTTTTGTGGGACATTCAAACGCGGGCAAGTCCACCATGGTAACGATGTTAAGGGAAAAAGCAAAGGTCCTCTGTGACGACCGGATGATTGTAAGACGGTGGCCGGATGGATTCAGAATCCATGGAACGTGGAGCCATGGTGATGTCCCGGATGTCTCGGCAGATTCCGCCCCATTGAAGGCCATTCTTTTTTTGAAGCAGGACCGGGAAAACCGACTCATCCCTATGGATCACACGCAGGATATCATCAAAATCCTCCTGGCCTGTCTGATAAGGCCCCTTGTCACAGCCGAGTGGTGGGAGAAGATGCTCACCTTGGCGGATACGATGACCCGCGAGGTCCCCTGCTATTCCCTTCACTTTACTAAAGATGGAGGTGTTATAGATCTTCTAAGGCACCTTTAATCATATCCATGGTGATCCCTGGTTTTTTGATTTTTTAGTCGAGGTCGAGAAATAATGGGCAGTCGAGATTCTTATGCTGTTAAAATAAGGGCCGATGAGGTCTCCTTGTGGAAAGGTAACGCCCCCCTTCTCGACCCGCTTGACATAGAACTCACTGAACGCTGCAACAACAACTGCATCCACTGCTACATCAACCTGCCTGCGGGCGATCTTAATGCCCGACAACGGGAACTTTCTAAAGAAGAAATACAGGAGATCCTCCGAGAGGCTGCCTCCTTAGGCTGTCTGACGGTTCGGTTCACGGGAGGGGAACCTCTCTTAAGGGAAGATTTTGAAGACCTCTATGTCTTCGCCCGGAAGCTCGGGCTTCGGGTAGCCCTTTTAACCAACGCCACGTTGATCACCCCCACCCTAGCCGACATATTTGCACGCATCCCCCTCCTTCAGTCTATCGAGGTCACCCTCTATGGAATGAAAAACGGTTCCTATGAATCGGTTACCAGGGTTTCGGGTTCTTTTGAAGCGGCCTGGCAGGGCATACACTTGCTTTTAGAGAAAAAGGTCCCTTTTGTAGTCAAGGGTACACTCCTTCCACCCAATAGAGGAGAAATGGAGGAGTTTGAAGCATGGGCCTCCACCATCCCCTGGATGGATACACCACCATCTTACACCATCTCGCTCGATCTTCGCGCCCGCCGGGACTCGGGCGAAAAGAACATTCTTATCAAGGGGCTTAGGCCCTCGCCGGAGGAGATCGTAACGCTCTTTGCCAAAAGGCGCGAGAACTACCTAAGAGAGATGAGGGAGTTTTGCTCAAAGTTTACCAGGTCTCTGGGAGAAAATATCTTTTCCTGCGGGGCAGGAATACGGGGTGGTTGTGTGGATGCCTATGGTTATTTCCAGCCATGCATGTTGCTGAGGCACCCGGACACCGTGTATGATATCAAAAAGGGCTCTCTCAAAGACGCCTTGACGAAATTTTTCCCACAAATAAGGCAGACGGGGGCCGAAAACCCCGACTACCTGGCCCGCTGTACCCGATGCTTTCTGAAGGGTCTCTGCGAACAGTGCCCGGCCCGGTCGTGGATGGAGCACGGGACCCTGGACACCCCGGTGGATTATTGCTGTAAAATCGCCCACGAGCAGGCAAGGATCCTTGGTCTGCTTAAGAAAAACGAACGGGCTTGGGAGATTAAGGATTGGCAAGAGAGAATGGCGAACTTCACAGGGGGGAAACCGATCTGTCAGGAAAGAAATCACATAGAAACCAAGGTATGCAATGGGCGGTGAAAAATCTTTGTCGTATGCAGCAGCCCGAAATGACCGGCGAAGAAGGATGAGTCCGAGAGTCATCTTGGGGCGGTTTCTGATCCGTGTGGGTCGTTTCATCCAGTCTCTGGCCCTTATGGTGATGAGACCCAAGGATCTGGTGGAGTTCAGCCGGCAGACCTATGCCAGCCATACAATGGTTGAAGACTTTGGCAGTCAAGACCTTGTATACCCTGCCCTGCATCTCGATGAAAAAACTCTTTTGGGGAAACTCCCCCTCAAGAGAGGCCGACTCCTCCTCCTCGGCGTGGGAGGCGGAAGGGAGGCCATCCCGTTGGCCAAAATGGGCTTTGAGGTAACAGGCGTTGACTTTGTCCCGGAGATGGTCGAGAAGGCCAAAGAGAACGCAGCCCGACACGGGGTGAAAATAGAGGGGCTTGTTCAAGAGATCTCGAAGATTGACGTGTCGTCAGGATCTTACGACATTGTTTGGCTCTCTGCAGCTATGTACTCTTGCGTCCCCACCAGGGGTAGGCGTGTGGAGATGCTCAAGAGGATCAACAAGGCCCTTACAGCTAGAGGCTACTTTATATGCCAGTTTCGCTGGAATACAAGGGATAGGTCTTCACACCAATGGGAGCTTGTCCGAAAGATCGTTGCCTTTCTCACACTGGGCAACCTCTGGTATGAAAAGGGTGACACGCTTTGGTACAACATGGAGTTCATCCACGCCTTCTCGTCGGAGGATGAGCTGGGGACAGAATTTACGGAAGGTGGATTTGAGGTGATACACCTCCACATCGCGGAAGAGCTATTGCTGGGAGGGGCGGTGCTGAAGAAGACTCTCACTGATTCACCTCTTCCTAAATGAATAAGGTAGTTCAGTCCTGAGCCATACGATACTTATTAAGGAGGTCTGTATGAAATCCAAAGTCAAATTTGATGCCGCCTACGCCCCATCAGAAGACCTGGTGTGCAGGGAGATTGAGGGAGAACTCATCATCGTCCCCTTGGTTGCCGGCATGGGGGATATGGAGGATGAACTCTTTACTTTGAATGAGACCGGAAGGGCCATATGGGCAAAGCTGGACGGTAAAAAGAGCTTGAAGGATGTGGCAAAGGAGCTCTCTGTGGAGTACAAGGCACCCCCTGGTGAGATCGAGAGAGATGTGGTCGGGCTTGCGGAAGAACTCCTCAAGAGAAAGATGATCGTTGAAACCCCGCAAGGGTGACTCGTCATCTGTCAAATGGTATGAGGTTTTCTCCAATAGATACCTCGCGCGACGTTCAACTAAAACCAGCCCTTTTTATCAAGAAGGGAGAGGAGTTGTCCCTTTCCAGTCAATCTCTGAGGGAACTCCTCAGGGCTGTACTGGATAAGGGGGCATCCTTTAGGTTTCGGGCCAAAGGGTTCAGCATGTCCCCCTTTATCAAGGATGGCGATGTACTCACCGTTGCCCCATGGCAAGGGACCGCACCCCGCCTCGGTGATGTGGTGGTTTTCACGCATCCCAATACCGGCAAGCTCATTATTCACCGAATAATTGGAAAAAAGATAGGCTCTTACCTCACCAAGGGTGACAACGTCCCTGAGGGAGACGGCCTTATCTCCAGGGCAGCAATCTTGGGGCGTGTGACAAAGGCGGAGAGAGATGGTAAATACATTTTCCTCGGCCTCGGCCCAGAGCGTTTTGTAATAGCCTTCTTCTTAACCCACAGGGGACTTTTGCCCTTGCTCCGCCCTGTCTGGAGGTTTATCCGCCTCATTATGAAGGAGTCGAACCGGTGAGTAAATCGTATGTCTCATCCGCTGACCTACATGACTTTCACCTCTGGAAGAAGATGAGAGGGAAAAGGGCGCTCATCTCCTTTGACCTGGAGATTACCGCCCGTTGCAACAACAACTGTCGACACTGTTACATTAATCTTCCGGCGGTTGATAAGGAGGCCCAAAAAAAGGAGCTCTCTCTTGAGGAGATAAAGGAGATAGTAAATGAGGCCGTATCCCTCGGTGCCGTGTGGTGTCTCATCACGGGTGGCGAACCATTACTAAGAGAAGATTTTACCGATATTTATCTCTCACTCAAGAAAAAGGGGCTTTTGATCTCTGTCTTTACCAATGCCACACTTCTAACAAAAGGACATATCAAACTATTCAAGAAATATCCGCCGAGGGATATCGAGGTCTCGGTCTACGGGGTGAGCAAGGAATCATATGAGAGGGTCACTCGCAAGCCAGGCTCCTTTGCTGCCTTTCATCAAGGGCTCGATCTACTCCTTGAAAACGGCCTTAACGTGCGCCTCAAGACCATGGCCCTTCGCTCCAATCTCCATGAACAGCCGGAGATTGCCCGCTTTTGCAGAGAGCGGGCAAAGGGCCCCTTCCGCTTTGATCCCTTTTTGCACCTGAGATATGACGGGGACCCGACAAGAAATGCGGAGATAAAGGCCGAAAGGCTCTCTCCTGAAGAGATTGTCTCCCTCGAGCAATCGGATCCTGAGCGGTTCCAGGCCTTGGAAGAAGGGTGCTATAAGCTCATTCTTCCTCAGTCTGCCTATCACCCAAGTAACCATCTCTTTCAGTGCGGTGCAGGAAATGCAAGTTTCAGCCTCAGCTACGATGGCCTTTTTCGCCTCTGCCCATCCCTCTGGCACCCGGATTGCCTCTATGACGTGAAACGAGGGACCCTTACCGATGCCTGGCAAACCTTCGTCCCCCAGGTGCGGGAAATGCGGTCGGAAAGAAGTGAATTCTTAAAGACGTGTGGGGGATGCCCTCTGGTCAGTCTCTGTATGTGGTGTCCCGCCCATGCCTCGCTTGAGACCGGGGAACTGGATGCGCCGGTTACCTATTTCTGCCAGATCGCCCATGCGAGGGCCGCAACCCTTAAAACGGCGGGAGGCCCCTAGCTGCCTTTGGAATTCTAACATGAGGCTATTCTCAAAGCATAATGATTTCCAAAAAATATGGAACAAAAATTGCTTACCATGAAAAGAAAAATATGATATGATTATTTTGATATCAGCTTGCTATAGATTAAGAGATCAACTCGAAGTATCAAAACATGGAGGTCATAAAAGATGAAGTCCAAGGTCTGGACAAAACCCAAGCTGATAGTGTTGTTTAAGGGAAGGTCAGAGGAGGCGGTACTTCAGGTGTGTAAGACATCGGGCAGAACTGGTCCGAATGTTAACAACTGTGTGTTGTATACTGTCCGTTGTTCAACGGTGATTCCTACCTAGATTCTATTACGTGAGTTGGGGCCTGGAATACAAGCGCATCAACTCAGTGCTAGGCCCACTCACCTCGCGCTCCGGATGTCCATAGATGAAGGGGTCATTTCTCTACTTTCAAGATGCACGTACTGGTTAACATCATCCTGATGCGGTAGAGATACTCCGTGTATGAATCCATTGATCCGAATGTATGATTTCCACAAGAAGGGGTTCGGGTTAGAAGAGACCACATTTCTTCGGCTATTCGAACAATTACTTTCCACACCCCCCTGTTCCATACTGGAATGTTCAGTCAAGATTTTTCCCGAAGGTACCCATGGGGCGAGGCTCAGATTAGGGTATGAGCAAAAAGATACCCAAGACGGCTTCCTAGCCATCGATGATTTCTTACACAAGATCGCAGGGTGTGAGAACGTACGTTTGAACCGTGATATCCTGAGTCAAATCGTCAACAATGACCTCGACGTATCAAGACTTGTGGCCATGGGTGTAGGTCTAGATTATAAAACAAACAGTCATGACTCGAAGGTCAAGTATTATCTCATGGTCAGGGAATACCCTGAAAAGGTAGATCGGGTCCTCTCGTTACACCCGTCCATCGACGGCATCCGCGATTACCTGGTCCATGAGGAATTTACGTTTGGGGTTGATATGTATTTCGACGGGAGAACAGGTATAGAGGTATATCCTTTCCTTGACCGTCAAGACCTTAACAATTCCGCACTCATGGACAGGCTCAAACTTCGAGATGCCGTGCTGAGGTTCATCGAGGAGTGTGACCTCGTACACATCTCCTTTCATGGCGACGGGAGACGTATATTCTATTTTCATCCACAAAGCCCTACCAAATTTGTTCGCCTCCTGGGCAACCACCGGCTCAACCTGGCCTACAGCCACGTGCAAACCCTGAATTATCTCTTGAGTCGGTCATACAAGACAGAACGTGTCTCCACCAACCTCTCCCTGATAGAAGATGAAATACTTTCACAGGATATACAGCATATAAATCTGCAATACGCTTTGACCTCGCGGGTTTAGAAAAAGGCCGAGAGGCAGCCGCCTTCACCTCCTGAAAGCGGCAAACTGCATTATGGGGAGATCAAGCGACACAGAATATGACGTCATCGTGGTCGGTTCAGGCCCCGCCGGTATCTCGACGGCCATTCACCTGACTCAGCTCGTCCCGTCAATAGGAAATCGCTTGATCGTCCTGGAAAAAGAAACCCACCCCCGAAAGAAGATCTGCGGGGGTGGAATGAGCACATATGCCGATTACTGGTTACAGCGCCTTGAGGTCACGATGTCAATACCATCCTTAGAGATCAAGAGGACACGCATCGTCTTTGATCATGATGGCTACGTGGAATATGTCTTAGACGCAAGCGGTCTACGAACAGTGATACGAGAAGAATTCGATGAGGCGTTAGTCCGTAAGGCAATGGATCTGGGCATTGCAGTCGTCCAGAACGAACCAGTGATCTCCTTCTCTTACAGTGATGATGCGGTCCTTGTGCAGACTTCCAAACGGGACCTTACCACTCAGGTTCTCGTGGGGGCCGATGGTGCTCAAAGCATCATACGCAGAAAGCTGTATCGGAACATGGGATTACGGGGACCACGAAACACGTGCAACACATTACGATTTATGGAGCGGGTTGACAAGACCAACAGTCCTGAACAGAGAGAGCCGGAAGCAGTGATAGATTTCTCCTGTACATTCCGGCATGGCATTCGGGGTTACGCATGGTCGTTTCCCGTGATAACCCAGGGCCACGCATGGCTTAACACAGGTGTCGGCGGTTTCTCCACCTCTCAAAGGGAAGGACCTTTACTCAAGAAAATCCTCGTGGAGTTTTTGGCTGCGCGGGGCATTCCACTCAATGAAGGTCAGATTGAAGGATGTCTGCTACGGTGGTTTCATCCCTCATCGATCTTTTCAGCCAATAGGGTGCTCCTGGTCGGTGATGCCGCAGGGATCGACCCCTTGTGGGGTGAAGGGATTTCATTCAGCTTAGGGTACGGGCACGTGGCAGCTCATGCCATAGTGCGTGCGCTCCAGAGCAGAGATTATTCTTTCTCATCATACAAGGAACAGTTGTTTGGACATGAGGTGGGTCAAGGGCTGATGCATCGGTTCCAAGTGGCAGAGACCCTGTACCATGCACCTAAAACCGAGAATGTAAGGGATCTTTTATCGTCTGTCCTAATGCCCAGGGAGAGCGGATGAACCATTTGAGTCCTACGGTTGAACAAGGGACCAAGATAATTAAGGATGAAGATTACCTGGGGAGGGATTGTTCGTCCACGAAGAGTCGAAAGGGACGCCTGATCTGCCAGCGGGTCATCCCCGGGTGGTAACGCCCCACCAACCACGGTCCAAAAAGGATCGTGAATGCCCTTTCTCCCTTTCGACCGGTAGAAATAATACGCATCCGTTTTTGCAGAGGGACCACGCGTCTGAGAAACGCCCGGCGGGCCAGGCCGTGATAGACGAAGGAGAGGTGTCGCTCCAGCACCTTGAATCCCCTGATCCCAAGAGACCAGAGCCTTCCGGCGCATCCTCCGTATATGGGCCGCCGTTTCCTCCCCCGTGCTGCCCAAACAACCCGTCCGAACACGTCCTCGGGGCGGACGAGCCAAGGATCGGTGCGGGTGTTTGCGTCACCTTTTGTCCGGATGCCCGCGGAGGTCACGTTGACAACGCGGTGTACGGCAGGCCGATCACCGTCAGGCGGCAGGAAAAGGATGACATCGCCGACGCGCAGTGGCCGACGGCCATAGGGCCGTATTTCAAGCAGATCAGATTCTACAAGGGTCGGCCTCATGCTGGTTCCTTTGTAGGCACAGAAAGAGACGGATTCTGGTCCGGTATCCAACAACATCGGCGAAGGCACTGCCGTTTGCCGGTCACGGATCAATCTCACGTTGTCTCGGAAATGTCTCATGGGCGGCAGAGACTCATCATTGACGAGGATTGCGCTTCTCTCTCGGTGACGGCACGCTCGATCTCACGCCAGAAGGGACCGGTCAGGCTCAGTCGCAGATAAAAACAGGGAATAGTCCGAGTTAGTGCGCAGATATTTTCGAAGCGCTGCAGATGGATGGCCCGCTTCTCCTCGCCGCCCAAGTCGTGCGACATGGACCACGAGGCCTGTTCCGCCGACTCAACGAGCAGGCAGACAGATTCTCCAGCTCCGATGGGTTCCGCTCCATCGTGCTGCGCCTGCACCAAGAAAAAGATGCCCTTCAGCGGCACGGCATGATTCACCTCCCACGTACCTCCCAGGCCGCCGGACATGAGGTTGCTCCAGGTGGGCCAGGGGTGGGCCCAGTATGTCCCATTTCCGTCTCGCACTACCAGCGTTGCATCATCGGACAAAGAACGCCAGGGTGCTGGGAACCGCTGGCTGGCCGTCGTCTTACCTGCTCCTCCTGGTCCGGCCAGGATCACGCCCCATCCCTCTCTTTCTGCCAAGGCCCCGTGCAACAAAACCCCGCCTCGGCCCTGGGCCTGTCGGGCGATTACCAGCGACAGCTGCACCAGTTGATTGGCCAACATATCGTCGTCCCGCGCAGGGAAGCAAATCACCGTAAAGGTATGATCATCTTCAGAAGGTAAAAGGGTCCAGGGGACAGAGCCGTGGAGACCATACTTAACGTGAGTGGAATGGGCTAAGACGCCATTGCCGTCCGTCAAGACAAGCAATCGGTAGGCCGAGGCGTCTTGAGAGCGAAGCTGCATCGCCTCTGCTAAACGCGAGACGATGGCGGCGGCTATCTCATCGCCAGGAACGATACCCCACGTATTGCCATCAGCCAAAACCAAACCTGCAACCTCTCTTCACCTAAGATAACCTAACGCATTAACTGTTGATGCCCGGGCGGCCTCTCGTTTATCTGCCGCCAACGCCGATGCTGCACCTTACTGTTGCCCCCGTGCCCCTACTACACCTCCCTGGCACCGTACCGGCTCCGCAGCGATTACCCGCGGTGCTGCCGTTATTACAATTATTAGACGCAATGTTACCGACCTGGCAGTTGCTGGCAGAGCTGCCGGGATGGCATGCCTGCCCCTCGCCTTTGGCGAGCTCACCCAAGGGCATCACCTCCGGAGCCTGGTACGTCGGCCTCTCCTTTTTATCCCCTGACATATACATTCCTCCGTTATTAATTAAGACACCTATCTTTCAATCCTCTCTCATCGCCGTCCCCAGACGAGTTGTC
>CAYQOD010000024.1:0-13451 GCA_964419065.1 uncultured Thermodesulfobacteriota bacterium
ATTCAGGGGCAATTATAATAAACAGAGATGAGATGTGTCAGGGTCATATCTGGTACTCCTACCATTTCGTGGGTGGAATTGAGAGGATTCGAGGGGAATAAATGCAGGGTTCTAGAATTCCAGGATTCGAGGGTTCTAGTGTATTTCACTCGACCACTGGACCCCTAGACCCCTGGAACCCTATGAGTTGAATCCTAGAACCCTTCATTCATTTTGAATCTTTAACCAAGGAGGTGGATCAAGGATGAAGATCACAAAGATAGGGGTTTTGGGTGCCGGTGCCATGGGGAATGGCATCGCCCAGGTCTGTGCGCAGAATGGGTATGAAGTGGTCATGAGAGATATAGCCGATGAGTTCGTCCAACGCGGATTGAAGACCATCGAGGGATTTCTCAGCAAGGGCGTGGAGAAGGGAAAGATCTCCGAAGACGACAAGAAGGCGACCTTGGGCAGAATCAAAGGTACCACCAAGATCGACGATCTGAAGGATGTGGATTTCGTCATCGAGGCCGTTCTGGAGGATCTCGATCTGAAAAAGCAGGTCTTTCAGGAGATGGATAAGCTCACCCGTCCGGAGGTGATCCTCTCTACCAATACGTCGTCCATGTCCATCACCGAGATCGCAGCCTCAACCAAGCGCCCGGACAAGGTGGTGGGGATGCACTTTTTCAATCCCGTTCCTCTGATGAGGCTCGTGGAGGTCATCAAGGGTCTTGAGACCAGCGATGAGACCATCAAGGTGACCTGGGAATTGAGCGAGAAACTGGACAAACTACCCGTCCTGGTCAAGAAGGACGTCCCTGGGTTTATTGTCAACCGCCTGATGGTACCTCAGTGCATGGAGGCCATAAAGATCTATGAGGATGGGATTGCTTCTATGGAGGATATCGATAAGGCGGTCAAGGCGGGCCTCAACCACCCCATGGGTCCCTTTGAGTTGATGGATCTGACCGGCTTGGACATCCACTACCACGTCAACGAGTACTACCACAGGGAGCTGAATCAGGAGCTCAAGTACGTGACTCCGTTTACCCTCAAGAGCATGATCCGTGCCGGCAAACTGGGGAGAAAGACGGGAGAAGGATGGTACCAGTATAAAAAGAATTGAGGGGATGATCCATGGGATATGAAGCCATCATTGTAGAAAAAAAAGAGAAGATCGCAGTCCTGACGCTTAATCGTCCTCCTATGAACCCCTTAAATCACCGGATCTACGAGGAGCTCATCAAGGTCTGCGGTGAGCTTAACGTCGATCCCGCGGTGAAGGTAGTGGTTGTCACCGGTGCGGGGGACAAAGCCTTTGCCGCCGGTCTCGATGTTAAAGATGTGGAGGGGAAGTCCTTGGTCGAGATCAGGGAGTTTCTTGCCTGTTGCGGTGAGGCCTATGCGCGGATAGCAGCCATCGAGAAGCCGGTGATCGCCGCCATCAATGGGCTCGCCCTGGGCGGAGGGTTGGAGCTGGCGCTGCGCTGTGACCTCAGGATCGCCTCCGAGAAGGCGCAGTTCGGCCAGCCCGAGATCAACCTGGGGATTATCCCCGGGGGCGGGGCGACCCAACTGCTGCCCCGGCTGATCGGCGCCGCCCGGGCCAAAGAGCTCTTCTTCACGGGGGAGACCTTCGATGCCGAAAGGGCCTTGCAGCTGGGGCTGGTCAACCGGGTGGTCCCAGCCGCCAAGCTCATGGAGGAGGTCATGAATCTGGCCGCGGGGATTGCCTCCAAGCCTGCGGTGGCTGCAAAGATGATCAAGCTCGCCGTCGACCACGGTCTCAATATGGATCTGGGCTCCGCCCTCACCTATGAGAAGGAGTGCTTCATCCTCTCCTTTACCTCTGAGGACGGGAGGGAGGGACTGCGCGCCTTTGTGGAGAAGCGAAAACCGACGTATCGAGATCGATAGATAATAAGGAGGAAGCGTATGGCCAAGAGAAACGCCTGTATCATCGCAGGGGGGATGTGTAGGTGGGGAGTGAGGGAGGCGAGCCTCATTGATGTGGCCCAAGAGGCGGGCAAGGCGTGCCTCGATGATATCCCCGCTTTAAAGCCGAAGGATATCGATGGGTTTCTGTTTGCCAGTTCCTACGCCGGCAGGTGCTCCTTCCAGGTCAACACCGCGCCGGTGATCGCCGAGCGGCTGGGCCTGCAGCCGACCTCCATCTGTGCGCGGGTGGATGTGCTCTGCGCCGGAGGGAGTGCAGGGATCCTGCTCGCCAAGGGGTTGGTCGAGAGCGGGATGGCCGATATCGTCATGGTAGCCGGAGGCGAAAAGCTCTACACCCCTCAGAAGTGGGAGGTTTTCTACAGCGAGTTGGCCTCCATCGACCACGACTGGGACGCCCCGAACGGTCTGGGGCTGCCGCCGCCGTTCTTCGCCCTGACGGCAAAGGAACACATGAAGTACTACGGGACGACCAAGGAACAGTTAGCAGCGGTTTCGGTGGCCAATTACAACTACGGCTCCAACAATTCCAACGCCCAGTTTCAGAAGAAGCTCACCCTGGAGGAGGCCCTCGAGGCACCCCTCGTGGTGACACCCCTCACGCTCTATGACTGCTGCCCTATCACCGACGGTGCTGCCGCGGTGATCATCGCTGCGGAGGATTGGGCGAAGGCCCTCACCGACCGGCCGCTGGTCTATCTGCGGGGCGGTGCCCAGACAGCGTTGCACAGCGTTTCAGCCAACTGGCCGGGTGAGCACCTCGCCGACTGGGCCCACCTCCGCGTAGCAGCCAAGAAGGCCTACGAGAGCGCCAAGCTCACCCCTGGCGACATCGATGTGGCCCAGACGCACGACTGCTTCAGCATCTCGGAGGTCATTGAGGTCGAAGAGCTCGGCTTCTGCAAGAAGGGTGAAGGGGGTGAGTTTGTGGGCTCCGGTCAGGTCAACCTCGGCGGCAAGGTCCCCATCAATACCGATGGCGGGCTGCTCGCCTGCGGGCACCCGTTCGGTGCCACCGGGATCAGACAGGGGATGGAGATCATGAGGCAGCTCCAGGGCCGGGCGGCCAATCAGGTAGAGGGCGCCACCTTTGCCCTCACCCACAACCTGAGCGGTCTGAATGTGGAGCATACGATCGTGGTCTACGGAAGAGAGCCCGTACAGTAAGGAGGAGAACATGGCTATCCAAGGCATACCCATTTTAGAGGACAAATATCCGGTCACCATGGATATGTGGCCCATGCAGGCCAAGGAATTCAATAGGATCTATCCCTTCTACGAGAACCTCAAGGCGGGGAAGTTTACCACAACAAAGTGTCAAGACTGCGGGCATGTCGCCTATCCTCCGCGCGTTATCTGCCCCCAGTGCTACGGTGAGGAGTTGGACTGGATCGAGTTGCCCAAACGCGGGCGGGTCCTCGCCTTCACCGAGGAGGTCAAGGGGGTACCTCTCGGTTTTGACTCCCCCCTCATCCACGCTTGGATCGATCTGGGTGAACTGAGCCCCATCAAGCGCTTCCTCAGCCGTATTATCAACTGTCCGGCAGGCAAGCTCAAGGAGGGGGATGAGGTTCAGCTGGTCGTCTTCCCGGTGCCGGCACACCCCATGGAGGTCAAGAAGGATACGGTCATGGTCGAGCGGGTCTTCTTTGCCTTCGAACCGGTGGAGAAATAGGGCGACCGGAGGCGGTGCAGAACACCGCCTTTCTTATTGACAAAATCAGCGGGTGGGATATCATACAAAAGTTATTGTGCGTTAAAACCGGGCCGTGAAATAGGGTGTTAGTATGACGATGGTAAATTGTCGCAAGATGTGGCCCGAGTTTAGGAAGGAGTCGCCATGAGGTTCATAAAGGTCGTCTTACTAGCAGCTATAGTTATAATGCTCCTGCCCCTTGTGGTCTGCGCGCAGCCCCCCTATCTGGTGGCGGTGTTGCCCTTCACGGTGCACAGCGCCGAGGATCTCTCCTACCTGCAAGACGGGATCTGGGACATCATCTCCACCCGGATCATCGTCGAGGGCCAGATCACGGTGGTGGACAAACCCCTCGTGCAGCGCTTTCTATCCGATCTGCGGGGTGGTGAGGTCACCGACAACGAGGCCCGCTGGTTGGGCACCAGGGTGGGGGCGGATTACGTGGTCTACGGCAGCATCACCAAGGTGGGGGACTACATCAGCCTCGACGCCAAGGTCGTCAATGTCTCCGGCACTCGTCCCACGGCAAGCTGCTTTGCCCAGCACCAGGGGATGGATGAAGTGATGACGAAGGTCGCTGTATTTGCCCAGGACGTCGGCAACCGCATCCTGGGCCGTACGGCCTCCTATGAGCGGGGGGGGACAGGGCAACTGCGCCACTACCTGATGTTTCAGGCGTTGGGCTACACCAAGCTGCAGGCCTTTCCCGGGCGGCAACTAAAAGGGGTCGATGCCGGTGATCTGGACGGCGACGGCCAGAACGAGATCGTCGTCATGGACAATCACCAGATTTGGGTTTATCGGGATGAGGAGAAGGGACTCAAGCTCGTGGGCGAGTTCGAGGCGGCGAGCAACAGCAACTTCCTCACCCTCGATCTGCTCGACATCACCGGGGACAATCGGGCCGAGATCTGCGTCACCAACGCCATCGAGGACAACCTCCGCTCCTTCATCCTGGCATATGAGGATGACGCCCTGAAGCCCCTGGCCACAGGGCTCAACTGGTACCTGCGGGCCAAGAGGATCCCCGGCACAGGAGAGGTCCTCGTGGCCCAGCGGATGGGTAGCTCCAGTGACTATCAGGGGCCGGTGCGCCTGGTGAGGTGGACCGGGAAGAAGATCAAGGTGGGCAAAAAGGTCAAACTCCCCAAGGCAATCGAGTGGATCTACTCCTTTACCCCCGGAAGCTTCACCTCCCCCGGTGCCCAGGAGTTCCTGGTGAAGGAGGAGTTCAGCAAGGCGCAGCTCCTGGATGGGGAGGGGAAGACACAGTGGAAGTCCGGCGATGACCTGGGCGGCTCGAACAACTACATCGACCGCCCCAATGTCTATGCCGACAGACGGGGAGCACCCGATATCTTTCCCCGCCGCATCTACCTCCCCCCCAGGGTTATCACCAAGGACCTGGACGGCGATGGGATCGATGAGGCCGTGGCGGTGGTCAACAAGTTCAGCGCCGGCAAGCACATTGAGAAGGTCAGGGTCTCCGACAAGGGATACGTCGTCGGCCTCACCTGGGATGGGATGTCCCTGGCCCAGGCGTGGAGGACCCAGGACATCCCCGGCCACGTGGCTGACTTTCAGCTCAGGGACGTCGATGGCGACGGCCGGGATGAGCTGGTGACCGTCTCGTTCTCCTCCTCTTTCCTGAAAAAGGACGCCAAGGGCCTCCTGATGGTCTATGAGCTGTATGAATAGGGGGTTCGAGGGGCCAAGGGGTCAAGGATTCAAGAGTTCGAGGGTTCCATCGGCCAGAAGCCTAAAAAATTGCTCAGAAAATAAAACCTCTAGATTTCCTCTCCCGCTGGCGGGAGAGGGAGATATATTGATTTTCATGGTTTGTGGGAGACAAAGTCATCATGGACAATTCGTTATTAAGGATTATGCCCTCGCAGATTCTTATGAAAAAATACTTGACAACTGAAGAAAGGGATGCTATGAGGTCATAAAAAAGGGGAGGAGGTGATACGGATAGAGCGGCAGTCCGAGAGGAAAGAAAGGAGGTGAGATGAGGGAGAAGTCAACGGACTTCAGGATGATGAATTGAGAGTAATGTATTCGGTATATGTGGAGTAGTAATTCGGAAGCTGATAAGTAAGAAGGAGGTAGATGCAGATGAAAAAGATTTTGTTAATGGGTTTAGTGCTCGGGTTGACCGTAGCGTGGGCCGTCCCGGCCATGGCCGTCGATTGGTCGGCCTCGGGGTGGATCGGCGTTGGCGGGACTGTCTTCAGAAATTCTACTCTGTGGGACCCGGACGTACTCACCGACCTTAGCGAGACCGGCGCCTATATGGCCATGAGGGGCAGGCTCAAGCTCACCGCCCGGGCCAGCGAGGACCTCTTCGGGGTGATGTACTTCGAGATGGACTCCAGCACGTTCGGTGAGGCACCCGATGGAAGAAATCATATTGGCGCGTGGGGTGCGGACCGGGCAGCGGTCGAGGTGAAGCACCTCTACCTCGACTTCAGGATCCCCCCGGGACTGCCCCTCTGGGTGCGGGCCGGTGTCCAGGGGTTCGCTACCCGCGGGATCGTCTTCGATAATGACGGGGCTGGGGTATCCCTCCGGTTCAGCCAGGCCTTTGACTCCGTCCAGATGGACCTCAACGCCTTCTACAGCAAGTTGTACCAGGAATCCGCGTGGGAGTCCAGCGACGATTCGGAGCTCTACGGCGGCCAGTTCAGCGTCGGGTTCGCCCCGGCGACCGTAGGGATGTACTTCCTCTACCAGAACCAGAGGGATGAGGCTCAAATACCCGGGAATATGGATAGCGAGAAGCTCTGGTGGCTCGGCGGCTTTGCAGACCTGAAGTTCAACATCATCACGGCAGAGCTCGACTTCGCCTACCAGGACGGTACGGCTGATGCGGATACGGGCTTTACTGACATCGACTACGGCTCCTGGCTCATGAGGGGTGTTGTTGCTGCCCTGCTCATGGACAAGCTGGAGGTCGGCGTCGGTGGTATGTACGTCCAGGGTGAGGACCATAGCGATGCCGACGAGACTCAGGCGTTCGTGTCCCCTGGACCAGGGGGAGCTTCATACGATAACGCTGACTCCCTGGTCGTGCTCGGCGGCTGGATGGACACTGACCCGTCTGGTACCATGAGCATGAATCTTTTAGGGGGAGGTGCGCTCACCTATCCTGGTATGTGGTATATCCGCGTCTTCGGGATGTTCCAGGTCCTCGACTGGCTCAAGGTCGGTGGACAGGTGGCCTACTTCGGTGACACCGAGAAGGATGGCGACTGGTTCACCGGTGCCGACGCCGCTGCTGATGACAGCGATATCGGCTGGGAGCTCGACTTCGGCGTCAACATCGATATCTACAAGAACCTCATGTTCGCCGGTGGGTTCGGCTACCTGATCGCCCAGGACGCCCTGAACACACCCTCTACGTATGCTGCTGACCCAGATGAGGATATCTCCGATCCCTGGTTGCTCGTCGGCGTCTTAAAATACACCTTCTAGTAGCGATACCTGAACTGGAACTGTTGGGGGAAGGGAGCGATCCCTTCCCCCGTTTTTATTTGTTCCCTTCGGGAACGGGGAGAAAAACCCTCAACCCAAAAGGGTTCTAGGGGTCGATTCCACTCCTTAATTTATATTTTATGGACTGCGGGATCCCGCAAAGCGGGAAGATTCGAGGGTCCAAGAATGATAGTAATTTTCCCATGACTGGCTTCGTCACCCATGAACGATGAAAATGGCTAATTCCCCCCCTTTTTTATAAAGGGGGGAAAGGGGGGATTTGAGATGGTGCTGACACAGGGAGAATAAGCGCAGGGGAAAAAGGCCCTTTTCTAAAAAGGCCGCTCAGAAGACCCTATATACATTGGTAATTTAGGTAATAAGCAATGCACCCGCTCCAACTCGTATCTCTACTTCAAAGAGGTTCATAAAATCCATGCCCAATAGACCATCCACATACGTTCCAAATGGAAGTGTGTGGGCTAAGACCTTGAAATCTTCCAAAGATTTTCCAAAACAATGGAATCTATTTATATAAACCACGGGGACGATCTCATATCCACTACCGGTAATAATTCTTTTCCGTTCCTTAGCTATCGAAGGGCTACATCCGATATTCTCGAGTATCTCCTGCGATATAATGGTATATGCAGAGCCTGTATCTAACAGCAATCTTGGGTATGCCTTTCCTTCAGGGCCTTCAATAAAGGCCTTAAGCATAAGTAAACAGCCATGCCTCTCAAGTCTATATGTTTTCATTATTTAGAGGACTACCGAAAGGTCTTCTGGTATCTTCCCGGTATATTCTATCGAAAAACTTTTTAGTTTGATTTCCAAAAGTTTTTTGTATATGTCTTCCTTATTTTTTGAATGAGCGATTACATTCCCTTCATTCAGATTAAAATTTTCGTCTACCTCTTCCACGTCAATCAATACCCATTCGTCTTTAAAGTTCTCTACAATTTCTTCCCATTTCATAATCTCCCCCTCAGATTCTATTAAACAATGAAAACCTTCATGGATGGCGACTGCGGCGATCTTTCAAATTACCTCAATAATACAGAACAGGAGGTTTTTCGTCAAGTCCATGAGGAGGTCAGGGCTCAGGTTGACACCGGGGGGGGATTTGACCGATAATGGCGGCATTATCAAGGACAGGAGGGGTGGCGATGAAGATGAGAGGGAGGGTCTGGAGGTTTGGCGATGACGTCGATACCGATGCCATCATCCCGGCCAGGTACCTGAGCACCACGAATCCCCAGGAGTTGGCCCAGCACTGTATGGAGGATGCTGCCCCCGCCTTTGCCCGCGAGGTCCGTCCGGGAGACATCATCCTGGCAGGAAAGAACTTCGGCTGCGGTTCCTCTCGAGAGCATGCCCCCATCGCCATCAAGGCCGCGGGGGTCTGTTGTGTGGTCGCCGGGAGCTTTGCCAGGATATTTTACCGCAATGCCTTCAACGTGGGTCTCCCCATCCTGGAATCTCCCCAGGCGGTGCAGGGAAGCCACCAGGGGGACGAACTGGAAATAGACCTGGACACCGGGGAGATCCGCAACCGGACGCGGAGAAAGACCTTTGCGTCAGACCCCATCCCCCCCTTCATGCAAGAGTTGATCAGGGATGGAGGGTTGATGAGGCATATCGCCAAGAGGTTGCAAAAGACCGCGTGAAGAGGGAGCGGCGTTACCGGAGTTGGATGGCGAGAGATGGATTGGTCCCCTTTCGGGTCAGGGTGAAGGAGACCGACCTCTACATCCTGGCCCAGACCCCTCTGGAGAGGGAGGCCGCGGAGGCGACCATCCGCCTCCGCCAGCAGATCGAGGACTATAGCAAGCGAAGGCCCCTCTTCCTGGAGAGCCTTCTCCCCCTCCCCCCGGATCCGTGGGCGCCGGAGATCGTGAGGGAGATGCTCGTTGCCTCACAGAAGGCCGGGGTGGGGCCCATGGCCGGCGTGGCCGGTGCCATCGCGGAGTTCGTGGGCAGGGAGCTATTGACCTTCACCGCCGAGGTGGTGGTGGAGAATGGGGGTGATATCTTTCTCAAGATCGATACGGAGAAGACCATCGGGATCTTTGCCGACCGCTCTCCCTTGAACATGAAGGTGGGGATCAAGATCCCCCCTGAGAGGACCCCTCTGGGGATCTGCACCTCCTCCGGCACCGTGGGTCACTCTCTGAGCTTCGGCAAGGCGGACGCCGTCTGTGTCATTTCCCCCTCAGCCACCGTGGCTGATGCGGTGGCCACCTCGCTGGGAAATATGATGAAGGGCAGGGGGGACATCGAAGGTGTATTAGAGAGGGGACAAAGGGTATCCGGGGTGGAGGGGATCGTGATCATCCTGGACGACATGCTGGGGGCGTGGGGGGAGTATGAGTTGGTGAGGTTGTAAGAGGAGATGAGCGATGTTGCATACTCAAAAAATAGTCCTGCGTTACGGTAAAAAGAATTGGGATAAGCCCATCGTCTATAGACTGGCCAAGGACTATGATCTGGTCTTCAACATCCTCAAGGCGAGCGTCTTTCCCCGACAGGAGAGCGTCATGGTGCTGGAATTGAGCGGCACCGAGGAAAACTACCAGCGGGGGATAGAGTACCTGATCAGTAAGGGGATCACCGTTGAACCTATCGAGCACGACATCGAGCGGAACGATGTCGCCTGCATCCACTGTGGTGCCTGTACCGCCGTCTGCCCCACCGGGGCCCTCTCCATCAAGCGGGAGACCATGGAGGTGACCTTCTCCACCGATATGTGCGTGGGGTGTGAGCTCTGCATCAAGGCCTGTCCCCTCCGGGCCATGAAGGCCAGTTTTTAGTGCAGACCTCCTGCATGAAGTCGGGACACAGGAAGGTCGCTGTCGCCATGAGCGGGGGGGTGGACAGCACTGTTGCCGCCGCCCTCCTGCTGGAAGAGGGGTATGACGTCATCGGTCTCTGGATGCAGGTAGTGGGAGAGGAAGCCCCTGAACAGGACCCTTTCTTCCGCGATGCCCTCTGCGCAGCCCAGATCCTGGGGATCATCCTCATCCCGGTAGACCTCCGTGCCTCCTTTCACGAAGAGGTCGTCAGCCCCTTCCTCCAAGCATACCTATCCGGCAGGACCCCCAACCCCTGCTCCCTCTGCAACCCCAGGATCAAGTTCGGCCTCTTGCTCGAAGAGGCCATGAGGTTGGGGGCAGAATGCTTCGCCACCGGCCACTACGTGCGGGTAGAGCGATCCCCCCGGGTGGAGAGGTTTATCCTCCTCAGGGGCATCGACAGAGAGAAGGATCAGTCCTATTTCCTCTGGGGATTGTCCCAGGGGCAGCTTGCTCGATGCGTCTTCCCCAACGGGGGGTTGACCAAGGAAGAGGTGCGGGAGATGGCGCACAGGAGGGGATTCCCCCTGACCGAGCGGGGGGAAAGCCAAGAGATATGCTTCATCCCCCACGGCGACTACCGTGACTTCCTCCGAAAGAGACTTGCGGGAAAGCTCCCGTCTGATGGTGAGATCATCGACAAGGATGGCCGTCCGGTGGGAAGGCATGGGGGGATCTTCAGCTTTACCATCGGGCAGCGACGGGGGATCGGGGTCCCGTCGCACCGGCCCTCCTATGTCCTGAGGATAGAACCCGCCACCAATCGGGTCGTCGTCGGGGAAAAGGAGGATCTCTTGGCGGAGGGGCTGGTGGCCCAGGGGATGTCCTGGGTCTCCATACCACCTCCGCAGGAGGGGTTCAGGGCGATGGGGAAGATCAGATATCGCCATCCCGGGGGAGGGTGTCGGGTGACGCCCCACGGAGAGGATGAGATCCTCGTCACCTTCGATGAACCCCAGGAGGCCATCACCCCTGGCCAGGCCCTGGTCCTCTACCAGGATGACGTAGTGCTGGGGGGAGGGTGGATACAGGAGGTCTGTGGTGACTACGAGAAGGGCCGCCATCGTGACCGTGGGTTGTAAGGTCAACCAGTTCGAGGGCGAGGCCATCGCAGGGGCCATGGAGGAGGTGGGATGGGAGATGGTTCCCTTTGGCCCAGGTGCCGATTGTATCATCATCAACACCTGTGCGGTCACCGCACGGGCGGAGACTGACTCGAGGCGCTGGATCCGCCGGGCCAGGAGAGAAAACCCAGGGGGCCTCTTGCTGGCAGTGGGGTGCTACCCCCAGGTCGACCCCCAGGGCCTGCTCTCTCTCGGCACCGATGGGGTGGTCGGAAATCAGGAGAAGGGATCCATACCCGCCATCGTGGAGGAGGTGCAGCAGGGGAGGCGGCCGATGATCAAGGTAGGGGATATCATGGAGGCCGAGACCCCCCCGGCCTTGGAGTCCGTCCGCTTCCGCCGCCATACCCGGTCCTTTCTGAAGATCCAGGACGGGTGTAACGCCCATTGTAGCTACTGCATCGTCCCCGTGGCTCGAGGCAGGAGCCGTAGCATCCCCCCTTCTCATGTCCTCACCTCTCTCCGGAGACTGGGTGAGGCTGGCTATCGGGAGGTCGTCCTCGTCGGTATCCACCTCGGGACCTATGGTCTCGATCTTACCCCCAAGACCACCCTCCGTGACCTGTTATGCCGCATTGAAGAATGGGAGACACCTTCTCGAATACGCCTCAGCTCCCTGGAGCCCCATGAGGTGACGACGGATCTGGTCGATTGCATCGCCTCCTCCCAGAAGATCTGCCCCCATCTCCACCTCCCCTTACAGAGTGGTGTGGATGAGATCCTCCGGCGCATGAGCCGTCCCTACACTGGTGATTTCTTCCGTGAGGTGGTAGACTACATCTCCAAGGCAATACCCCATGCAGCCATCGGCGCCGACGTCATGGCGGGTTTTCCTGGGGAGGATGAGAGGGCCTTTCAAAAGACCTACGATCTCCTCCAGGACCTGCCCATCAGCTACCTTCATGTCTTCCCCTTTTCTCCCCGCCCAGGGACCAGGGCTGCAGGGATGCCCAAGCAGGTGGCAGGAGGGATCACGAAGGAGAGGGTGAAGGCCTTGCGTGAACTGAGCAGGGAGAAGCGGAGGGCCTTTTACGCTCGCTTCACCGATCAGGTTCTTCCCCTCGTGATCGAACACCGCCGGGAGCGTGGGATGCTACGGGGGCTTTCCCGAAACTACATCTTCTGCCTCCTGGAGGGAGGGGACGAACTGATGGGCCAAGAGGTGGAGGTGATGCTCCGAGGGGTGAGGGGGGAGAGGGGGGTGGGGACAAGGCCCCATGATGGGAGACGTTGCAACCCAACCAGATCATGCTATAATCTTTAGAAGAGCTTACCTCAAAAGAGGAGGTTTGACCTATGGCGATCAAGGTGATTATCGAAAGACGAGTTAAAAAGGGAATGGATACGGAGCTGGCTAAATTGATGAGGGAGTTACGGGCCAAGGCGATGTTCGCCAAGGGGTATATCTCTGGTGAGACGCTGCGCGCCCACGACAATCCGAACCTCTATCTGGTCATCACCACCTGGAAGAGCCTCGAGGACTGGAACGCATGGGAGGAGAGCTCGGTGCGCAAGGAGACGCATGCCAAGATAGATTCCTTCCTTGAGACGCCGACACAGAAGAGGATCTTTGACTTCGCCTAGAGAGGGATGGGACTGATACTATCTCTCTTCCCTCTGGGTGATGATCTTCTTGATCGCTAAGAGATCATCACTGTGATAGTCGGCCTGGAGGGAGCGGTTTTTATAGGCGACAAAGGGGACCTTGGCCCGTTGAGCGGACTCCTGGTCCACATCTGAATCTCCGATAAAAAGGGCCTCCGAGGGTGATATGGAGAAGTGGTGCAAGATCTTCAGGATGGACTCGGGGTGAGGCTTGGGGTTCTCGACGTCCAGGGAGGAGATCACCAGATCGAACTCCCCCTCCAAACCGTGGATGCGCAGGACATCGGCGATGGTATAGCTGCGGTTGGTGCAGACCGCCCGTTTGATCTGTCTTGGAAGGGACTTCAGGAGCACTTTGAGAGAGGGTTCCATCCGCATGAGGCGGATGAAAGGGGTGTAATCTATGTCCAGGCGAGAGGCGAGGGCCTCGTCCAAGCGGAGGGGGTCTCTCCTGGTGATGAGATAACGGAGGGCACCTTCGGCGGTGTTGACGTGCACATATTCTATCTCTTCGGGCGTCATGGCGGGGAGGCGGAGCTGAGAGAGGATATGGTTGTAAAAGGCGATGTTCGCTTCTTTCGAGTCGAACAGCACACCGTCGCAGTCGAAGATGAGGACCTTGGTTGCCATATCACCTCCCAATCAGGTTAGATATCTCAAACTCCCCAGGCGACCTTCAGACCGTTCCTCCATGGGGGGTCATCCCCTAAGGACTTCTATCCCCACGCTATCGAGAAGGATGTTCACACGTAATAATAG
>CAYQOD010000025.1:0-13447 GCA_964419065.1 uncultured Thermodesulfobacteriota bacterium
ATTTTTTGAAGGGAACGAATCTAACATTTTGGATATGGTTGAGCTGGACCTGATTACCAGTGAGGATGCCGTCGATGAATTACGAGGGATAGTAAGAAAGAAACTTAAATACCTGAGAGAGAGGACCTTTGAAATAGCCCTCGCTGAAACTGAAAAAGCACTGAGCGATATTGTTATTATCCCACGGAAGCAATACAGTCATAAATTGAAAGATGCTGAATTTCTGATAAGGCACAAAAAAGATATCCCAATTCTTGCCGCCGTTCTGTATGTAAGGCCCGACTATTTCTTAACCGGTGATGCACATTTCTTCACTGACACCGTTAAAAGCATAGTGAAGGTAGTAACAGCCAGGGATTTTCTTGCGGAAATAAAATGATATAGGACGGGTGATTAGGGCTTACCTTTTCCATCTCCTTGAGTCTGGACGACGATTCTTAAAAAAGAGCGGGGCAGGATCAGGTCTATTTTTTTCGCATCTGGGTCTTACAGGGTTGTCGAGGACAAAAGAGGGGGTCACCCATTAAAGGGCGTCCTGTCAAAAGGGGCGGTGAGCATAGAAATGCATAAAATCATGACCGTCCCCTTATAGCTCGTCCCCTTATAGCTTATAGTATTCAACACCTCTAAAAAATATAAGCGGCCCCAAGAAGTGAGAATTGAAGGATTACAAACGTTACCCGAAGGCTGGAAATATATTAGTTCTGATACGCTTATTTCTTTTGTTACAAGTGGATCAAGAGGATGGGCGAAATATTATGCGGAATCTGGCCCTATCTTTATTCGTGTCGGAAACTTGGATCATGACACAATTTCCCCCAACTTCACTGGCGTTCAGCATGTCAATCCGCCCGCTGGACAAGAAAGAGACCGAACCCGAACTCAATTGGGGGACATACTTATTTCCATCACAGCTGATGTGGGTATGATTGCTCTTTTGCAGGACGAAATTGGTGAGGCTTACGTAAATCAACATGTTTCAATAGCTCGCCCGGTCAAAAATACTTTCAGACCTTATCTCGCATGGTACTTAGCATCCAGAGAAGGGGGGCAAGCCCAATTCCAGGATCTTCAGCGAGGGGCTACAAAGGTAGGCTTGGGACTTGATGATATTAAGTCAGTAGCCATTCCTTTTCCACCTATTGAGGAACAACACGAAATCGCACGTCGAGTTGAGACGCTGTTCAAGCTGGCCGATGCCATTGAGAAAAAAGTTGCCGCTGCGAATCTTCGGGTTGAAAAGTTAACCCAGGCAATCCTGAGTAAAGCTTTCCGAGGCGAATTGGTGCCCACCGAGGCTGAACTCGCCCGCCGCGAAGTCCGCTCCTACGAACCTGCTTCCGAACTCTTAGCCCGCATCAAATCCGAAAGAGAATTAAAAAGTAGGCCGGTGGGAGTTAACAGAATTAGAGGTCCCCGGGAAAGAACGAAGTGAAGTTTCATTTGTGCATACAATTCTTGCATAAAATCCTCTATCTATGGTAATCTTAAATTGGGAGCGGGGGGCGCTGACATGGAAAAGTTAAAATTTTTCATTCAAAATATTCAAGGTGTTTTATTTATTGAAAACTTTGCTTTTCGTGACAAGCTACGCATAGCATCCAGAATCAACGAAGTAGTAAATAATCTCTTTGACGGAGACCCGACCATGCTGGATCTTCCACCTGATGCGCCCGCGGAAATACCGCGAATACAGCTCAAGGATAGTAAACCAATTTACAGTCTGAACTTCTCCCCAACTCGTATTGATTTTTTCTACAATGAACCCGGGAAAACAGATAAAGTACTTGATTCTCTTAAGGATGACTATCTGAAATATTTTTTTAGGGAAGATCAGGGGTCAAATCTTTATCCTTGACTGAGTTGCTTCTTGGTTTTTTCCACAGCCTGTGACCAGAGAATATTGCTTGACGCGCATTGCCTCGGCAGGTGAGATGGTAGGAGGCATTCTCAAACTGGATTCGAAGGGGCCGCGCCATGACCTACACTGTATACCACAATGACAGGATAGTCAAGGATAAAGATTTGACCCCACCCCATTTCCGCCCGGAGTGGTGTTCGAGGACTGTTCCCATTCCGGACCGCCACAAGAGGTAATCGTGCCCCATCAAAGAGCCCGGTTGGCTTGCAGGCGTTGTGCCTGGCCCCCGGTCTTTAAGGCAGTACCGCTGCCTTCCGCCTTTTTCCAGCCCTTGAGAAAAGGGGTTGAGAGGCGGCTTATGTGCGTCTTGGCGCAGTACTGTATCTCCCGCAGCCTTTCAAGCTCCTGTGAAAGGACAAGGGTAAAGGCGCGGCCGCTTCTCCCCATCCGGGCCGTCCTCCCGATCCGGTGGATGTAATGCTGATCATCCTGGGGCAGGTCGTAATTGATAACTGCCTCTATGCCGTGCACATCAAGGCCCCGGGCGGCCACGTCGGTCGCCACGAGTATGCTCGACAGCCTCTTGCGGAACTTCAGCATGGCCGTGTCGCGGCGGGATTGCGTCATGTCGCCATGCAGACTGTCGGCACGATAACCCCTGATTTGCAGGTCCTTGACGACCTTGTCTACCCGTCTCTTGGTATTGCAAAAAACCAGGGACGAGGTCGGGTTGTACGTGTCGATAAGCCGGCACAGCACATCGAGCTTCATCCACGGTTTCACCTCGAGGTATGCCTGTTCCACCTGGGGGACCGTCAGTTGCTCTCCGGCCACATTTACTATGTGCGGATCTTTCTGGAACTTCCTCGCGAGGTCCATGATCGAGTGGGGTATTGTCGCCGAAAAGAGGAGCGTCTGCCGCTCTTGCGGTATGGCCCACAGGATCGTTTTCATGTCATCCACGAATCCCATATCGAGCATCCTGTCCGCCTCATCGAGTACCACCATACTGAGCGCATCGAATATCAGCGTACCCCGGTTCATATGGTCCATAATGCGGCCCGGCGTCCCGACGACGATGCGCGCCCCTCTCTTGAGGCTGTTGAACTGCCTCTGTATGGGCTGTCCCCCGTAAACAGGGACTATGTGCACATCTCTCCGGTATCTCGCAAGCCTCTTCAATTCCTCGGCAACCTGCACGGCAAGTTCCCTCGTAGGGCAGAGGACGAGGGCTTCCAGCCTCCTTCCCCGTGGTGCGAGCAGCTCAAGCATGGGGATGCCGAAGGCAAGGGTTTTCCCGGTGCCCGTCTGTGCCTGTCCGATAATGTCCTTGCCGTCAAGGATAAGGGGGATCACCCCGGATTGAATCGGTGTAAGGTCCTCAAATCCCATGCCTGCCACTGCTTTTTGCAGTTCTGTCGATAACTCCAGTTCGTCAAATCTTTTGTGTTGCATAGTGCTCCTTTTGCATTTTGATAGTATTTGGCCGTTCCGTCCTTCTCAGCAATCGGCCATTTCCATGTGGTTGGAGATAACGGGAAAGCAGAGAGGTTGTAGTTGGCTTGACTACTGTAGCATAGAATAGTTTACATTGCTAGGTTAAAATTGCATCTTTTTGCCCAGGACGATTGATGGCCCGATCCAGCGGTTGGGGGTATCCCCGTATGGTCTCAACAGCGCATCCTTAATTCTCCATGGGCGTGTAGCCGTCCGCGAATAGGGGGTCATCTATGAAAAAGGCTGTCACGGAATCAGAGGGCAGCTGACGGTGATCAGCTCTATGTCACAGCCACCTGCGCTTTAAACGGTATTTGCACCGTTCGCGGGTGATGAACCTGTCGTAGGGAACTATCTGAGCAACCGGGAGTGATATTCGAGGACGTTCCCCAGCCTGGACCGCCAAAAGAAGTGATTGTGGCCCGCCTTCCCGTTGTACGGCTGGACCGGGATCATGCGGCTGGCGCCGCCGAGGGCCTCATCCAGCCCCTTATTGCCCTCTATGATCCAGGTATATCGCTCCGCTGCACCGTAGTCGACGTATATTGCATTCCGTAATGTTCCCCCCATACCTTCTCTGATCAAGCGCAGGGGGTTGTGGGCCCTCCGATAGGGCTCATTGATGGTGGAACTGGACGGCAAGGCCATGGGTGCCAGAGAGCCGAAGACCTCCAAGAACTCAGGCAAGAGGGTCTTTATTTGCAACTTATTCGTGAGGAGCTCTATATCGACCAATCCACTCTGGCTACTCACCGAAGAGAATAACTCAGGATGTCTCAGGGCGATCTTCAGGGCACCAAATCCACCCATGGAAAACCCACCGATACCCGTATGAGGGGATGGGAGGATTTTGGTTCGGAGGGGATATGTGGTGCGGAGGTATTCCATCAACTCGAGGGTATAGCTCTCGTATTTACCCAAGGCCCCAGGTTTCATATAGCGAGGGTAGACCCGTGAGATCATCATACACTCTTCCGGCGAAAAGACATCGCAACCTCCCTCCTCCCTCGTGGGAGGGAAGAGACCTTTTCCCCCGTCTTCGTCGGTATAAAAGCCGTTGTCCCCATCGGGTAGGAGGATGATCATGGGGGTAATCGGATCAAAGGGATCATCCAGTTTCCCATCGGGATGGAGGTTGTGCTCCACCAGGGATGCCGCTATCTGCGATGGGCTGTAATCCTTTTCCGGGCCTTCATACACGGCGAGTTCATCGAATCGCCTGGTCAGATCGTCCTTGAGATCTCTATAGGTCTTGTTCCGCCTATCCATCATGGCCCCGGCGATGGGGGCGATATCCTCCAACAGGAGCCAGTGATATTCCTCTTCCCGCTCCTGACAGTGGATATCGAGGGAGACCTGGGGATTACAGGCAGATTTCTCTGATCCGTTTCGGTGGAAGTTGTACCCATGCAGGAGGATGAGGAGGGGATACCGCTGGGAGGAGTGAGGATCAAAATCAGGGGGGAGGACGAGAAAGAAATTCTTTGTCCTCCCCAAATATGAGGAGAAGAAGGACTCGTGGCGGACCTGATATCGAAACTCGACCCCTGACGGGGGTTGAAGGAGATACCGCAGCTCCTGATCATCGGGGCAACAGGGGTCACTGCTGGCCGAATAGGCAGGGAGACTCAGGAATGCCACAAGCACTGTAGCCAAAAGACATACGATAGTAATCCTCTTGCCCATGACACTGCACCCCTTTCTTGTATTTCTCCTCAACAGACCTCGCTTCCATAAAGATTCGAACAGGACATTGAGGAGATAGCCAAAGGCCCCATCGTCCCTTAAATCATCAGTTCTGCTGGCAGGGAGTCGGGGCACGACCGAACCTGGATCCTCTCCTCGTTCCCGTCTCTCCTGCAGAGCACCGTCACCACCTCATCTTGGGGGGCATCGCTGTACCTGACACAGAGAGAGGCAGCCCTCACAATATCATCGCTGTCCCCGCCGGATGGGATGAGGAGAATGGGTCCGGGATATCCCTCCACTTTCAGGAGAACATCCCCTGGGGAAACCATCCTCGAGATCTTTTCGTTATCCTTGGCGTGTCTGCCCACGATCACCTTCACCGTGGGGGAGAGCCGCAGGTGCCTGCCGGTCTTTAAGAGTTCAATATCCCTGATCTCAAAATGACCGTGGTGTTGAAAGAGGTCGCGCAGGCGGCGGGAGAAGATCGGATCGGTAAGGAGGCATCCCCCGGCAGGGGTGAGATAGCCCGTGATATGATATCTCTCGGCCAACTCCATCTGCCGTTTCCGGGAGCGGCCACTGATATCCAAGAGCCCCTCCCTCTCTACCTTCCTCTCCTTCTCCGGGATGGTTTCAGGGAGGAGCTTGGCGCTCAGCGGGCGGAGGATCAGGCCCTCATAGCCCGACTCTCTCGCCACCACCTGCAAGGCCGCCCTGTTCTGGGACATGGGGCGCTGTCCCAGTACCTCACCGGTAAAGATGAAGTCCGCCCCCACTTCCTTCATCACCCCTCCCGCCTCCCGCACCATGAGGGCATGGCAGTCGATACAGGGGTTCATATGAGTGCCATATCCATGCTTGGGATGCCGGAGCACCTCCAGATGGGGCTCCGTTATATCCAAAACCCTCAGAGGGATCCCTACGGTGGCGGCTGTCCGCTCCGCCCCTCGAGAGCTGAAGAAGGGGGTGACAAAGGAGAGACCCACCACCTCTATATTCTGCTCACGGATGATCTGTGCTGCCAGGATGCTATCGAGCCCCCCTGATATGAGTCCGACAGCCCTTGTCATACCCGCCCCTCCACGAAGTGGGCGATGCGTTCTTCAAACCTCTTATTCAATCCCTCTCTGTTTTGAGGACTGTCGCCGAAGGTCTCCTGCCAGACCTCATCCTGCTCCATGCAGAGATAGATAAAGAGATTTTCATCGTAGATCCTCAGCCATGAGTGCATCTTCCGGTACATCTCCACCCTGATCGGCTTCAGGTAGCGCAATTTGCCATCTGCCCCCGGGATCAGTTCCCCGGAGAATAGCCTGCTGTGGGGAAATCGCCTCTGGACTACCTGCTTCAGTGAGGGGGGGCAGCGGAACCCACCGAGGCTTATCCAGATCACCCTGCGGGGATCGACATACCTGAAGAGGAGGTCCACCGTCCTGCGATAGTCCTCCTCCCACCCCGGGTAGTGGATCATGGGATCGAAGTGAAACCCCACGGGATACCCTGCATCCTGGCAGAGGCGGGCCGCCCGCAAACGTTCTTCTAACGGGGCGGCCATCTGCTCTTCCGCTGCGATGATCGTGGGTGGATTGAGGGACCATGAGACGACGGTCTTGCCCCGGTGGTCCAGGTCCAAGAGGTGGCCGACCTCCGAGGCCTTGGTCTTCAGCTCAAAGATCCCGTTTTTCGTGCCGGCGAAGAAGGCAACGGCCTCCGCGGAAAACCCGGCAACTCCATCGAAGGCCAGACTGTCCCCTAGTTCCCCTGTGCCGAGCCTGAGGTACCGATGGGGATTTTCCTCCACAATCTCCTCTATCTCATGGAATATCTTGTCCGGCTCCGGGTAGATGGTCAAAAAGGGGTTGTTCAAATAGGTCTGCAGGATGCAATACGAACAATCGATGGGGCAATTGGTCATCACGTTGATGACCTTATAACCGCAGCAGATGTGTCCCGTGGTCCCAGGACAGTCCTTCACCAGCCGCCCCGGATACCTGCGGATGAGCAGGCGTGTTTTTCCCTCTCCCCACGGGTCCTCGTGATAGGATAGTAACTCTCTCGGTAGTGAATCAAGATCATCTCGGTAGATCGGGGTGAGGGGTTCGAGGCCCTGTAGGATCCCCTGAACAAATGGATTGTTCTCTAACCGGGGCTCTACATAGACCTCTTTGATAGGTCTCACCTTCTCTCTCCCTGCAGCCGTATCATGATCTGTGATGGGAGGGCATCACGATTCTCAGCGGTCACCACGATGACCTCCACGTCTTTCCGTTCCTTGATGACATCCACGAAGCCCCCTCTCCCCTGGTGGATGACCCCGAGGAGGTGCTTTTTGTCCTGTTCTATGATTTGTCTCACCATCTCACAAAACCGCTGTGAAAAGAGCTCCATCTTACCGATTTCATCGATGACGACCAGCTCCTTTTCCTGCAGTCCCCTCTCCAGGGCCGGGATGACCAGTGCCTCAAAGCGGGTGAGGTCCACCCCATACCTGCCCACCGTATATCTGCCTGTATAATCAACATGGGCCAAGATCCCCTGTTCCCCATTCAGGGTATGCAGGGAGAATCCGACCCGTCTCCCGTGCTCCCTGATCTCCTGGGTAAAGAAGCCCCCTGCCGTGAGGTCGATACCCGTGAGCGCCTTTCGGATGACCGTGGTCTTTCCAATACCCGGCGGGCCGGTGAGCAGCAGTTTCATCTCGAAGAGATCATCGAGGATGGCCGAGGGGTATAATGAGGAGGGGCTCATGGCCTCGGGGGAGTCCCAAGACCACGGCCACCCGTTCGTCATCGAAGGCCCCCACCATACCTGCCCCCAACCCCAAGGCAACAGATTGGAGGACGAGGTGTTCCCCTGCATGTCCCACCTCCATAAGTGCGTACCTGATCCCCCGCTCCCTATACTTTTCCGTAATTCTCGCATACTCTGCGGTGATGATCACCATCAGCGGGGCCTCGGCCATCCACATCTGCCACAACGAGGCCTCGGCTATCTCTCTCCTCCTATCGCCTGAGGCTATGTGCTCCAGGGCATGCCGGGTGGGGAGATAGTGGTAGACCCCAGCTTCCACAGTATCCACCCCCTCCTTTCCCACCGCTGTATAGATATCGAGGGGGTATAAGGCCCCGGCGGAGGGGACCGTCCTCCTTCCTTCCCGTGGATCGCTGATGCCGTAGGTTGCCCAGAGGATCTGAGAGAGCTGGCTCACGGTGAGGGCTGTGGGGGCGAAAGAACGCACGGTCCTGCGGAGGGTGAAAGTCTCTTCAAGGGAGATACTCCCTTTCTCCGTTGGCCTCTCGAGGATGATCAGTTCCTCTCCCATCGTTGCTCCTACAGTGAGGCCGGCGAAACAAAGCCTGCCACAGGCACGTCCTCAGAAATACCCCTTCACTTCCTCACACAGCCTCTCCGGTTTTTTGTATCCGATCGATTCGCCGTGGAGTTTTTCAAAGTAGCTGACGTCGCTGGCCTCGCTCGGCGGTAATAATCTCCTCGTCACGATTCGGGTATGTACCCGAAAGGAATCGTCCTGTCCATACTCCCCCGAGTAGAGGGTGAGGTTGAAGCTGTAGTGATTGAAGTCATGGAAGTAACGGAAGACCCTCATCAAGCCGTGTGAAAAGTCCCTGAGATCCTGATCGGACAGATCGATGATGGATGCCCGGTCGCGGAAGACGGTCATGATATC
Source organism: uncultured Thermodesulfobacteriota bacterium (assembly GCA_964419065.1). Classification (GTDB taxonomy): domain Bacteria; phylum Desulfobacterota; class B13-G15; order B13-G15; family RBG-16-54-18; genus CAYQOD01. Next base: position 8,736 of record CAYQOD010000025.1, read on the forward strand.
ACCAAACCCTCGAGGGGCATAGCTCGCCAGCCACACCGTGGTGCCGACGGCCCCGATGTACCGCTCGCCCAGGTCTTTTTCCGTGCGGATCAGCGCCTCCCAAAAGCTCTCCCCCCATCGCTGCTGGTACTCCTTCCCTCCCTGGATCAACTCCCCCTGATAGTGCGTGGGCAGCTCCCCGCCGATGATCTGAAGGTGGGGATGGATAACGCTCCCCCCCGACATCGGGAGGTAGTTCCAGTTGATGGAGAAGAACCGCACCGAGGGATCTGCTTCCACCACCCTCCGTAGGAAGACCTGGGCAGAGGAGAAGCCGTTAAAGAGGATCTCATCGGTAAAATCGGGGATGGGGACATAGTGCCTTTGGGTGAGAACAGCGACTCCACAGAACTTGTCGAAGGGGAGCCTGTTGGGCAGAATGCATACCTCACCGAAGCGGAGCCTCCCTCCTGGGATGAAGTCATCGGTAAACTTGGGGGTCATCTTCTCCAGGGAGTCCGGGCAGAAGGGGCACGTGATATTCCCCGTCTTCTCAAGATAGGTTTCCATGTCAAGCTTGTCCAACTTTTTGATGGGGAGGTCGAGGACCCTCACCGTACTCCTTGTCAGCGGGTCCCATCGCGTCTCCAAGCGTAACGTCTTCTCCTGATACCCCCTCTGGGGGTCCAAGATCTTCGCCTTTTGCACCATCTTTTTAAACTCTATATCCACCAGCTTTCCCGGCTCTCCATATGGCGTACTATCAGTTGCCTAGAAAATAAAACCTCTGGATTTCCTCTCCCCTCGGGGAGAGGATTAAGGTGAGGGGCAAAGTCATATATAACCACCCTCACCCCCGCCCTCTCCCGCCTCCGTCCCGAACTCCCCGGCCTCGCCGAGGCGGAACCGAGGGCGGGCGGGACGAGAGTGGGGTAGCGGGAGAGAGAGATATAGTGAATTTTCATCGTTCGTGGGTGATGAAGCAGTCATGATCAATTGCCTTCTCAGTGCAGTGAATAGTACCACGAAAATCTAACAGGGTACAACCCAGGGTGTCAAGGGCATCGGATGAGACATCTCCTGGAGGGGTATAGCGATACTTGCTAGGTTGAATAGTGAAGCGTGGTTTGGGTAGGAAGGGGGAATGGGTGGGGGTGTGGGAGGTGTAAGTTTTGATGTGGACCTAAGGGAGGATATCCACTCTACAGGTGGAGGGTTTTACTGATGCGTGTGATAGATTAACGATCTACTATTTTGATCGATACCCGGCTGATACCTCCTTGAATTTGACTGAGGAAGATGCTGCCTTTGCCCTGGAGACGGCAGATAAGGTGCTCAGATTTGTAGAAGAGATAATATCAAAGGCCTGAATTTGTCTTCTTTTGCCCAGTTTCAAGGCCTGGCAGAAATATGCAACTATGAACCAAATTTATAATTTTATGGACGCCCCCCTTCCTCTCATACTCAAAAGGTCAAACAAAGACTTGTCCTCTTCTATTTTTTATAAGTGAAAATTCGTGTCTAAAATCATTCTTATTTGTATCAGCATCTGATTGGTTCATGCGGCGAATCGCCCTGAATCCATACAATGCATAATGCAAAGGCTCAGCTGCGTGTTTTAATGCGTTGGCTGGAGCGCTTTGTTGAGCCAACCGATCTCTGCGCTACTTCAACAAGGGAACGAAGGGCATCATTTACGGCCTCATCAGTTGGAAACGCCTTCGCTACATCAGGGCTGAGCAGGACTAAATTTGTTCCAGCACGATAAGCCTCCAAATATTTGCCTCGAATACCGGGGCCAAGGTCTTCACGCCGATACTCTGAACGTAGTTCTTCAGCATTATTTTTCCTCATAGATACTCCTCTCATGGCGTATCATAATACGTGCACTGATGATCCTGATTCGATCCCCACGGTCAGCATGTGAGACGACTAGCAGCCGGGCAAATCTTGAGAGGCCGAACGTGAGGTATCGCTCCTCATCCACAGAATGATCAGGATCCGCAAAGGTTATTGCCAGGGGATCGCCAAAAACCGTTGCCGCCTCATGGAAAGTGATGCCATGTTTGCGTTTGTTTGCGGCTGCCTTTTTTGGATCCCATTCAAATTCCATTGTAGTACCTTCTTCACAAGATTGCAACCTGCTTAACTTTTCCGGCCCCACATATTAATCTACGAATATTTGTTCTTTTGTGCATTTTTTGGTTATTGAGCAAACAGTATGGAAAATTATACAGCATTTGACAGGGGTTTGAAAGTCCTTTGGCAGACTTCTACAAGTTGGTGATGATGGATGCACCGAAGGAGAGGGATCTGTCTCGGTAGTGTATGACGGAGTAGTAGGTTGTGGCCTCTTGGAGGTTACGGGAAAGGAGGCACTATAGGATTCCCCCCCAAGCCCTCCTTAGTTAAGGAACATCAGGTGTCCTTCCAGCTTATTCTCTGACACCCACTGCTCAAAGCCAGTGAGTTGTGTTGCCTGCCACCCAGTATCTTTGTCCTTTTCCAGCAAGAAGGCATAGAAGACATCTTGCAAGACAAACGCCACGAGGAAGGCGTTATCCCCGTACCAGTGAAGCCCCCGCAGCTCGATATCAAGGGGCAATGCTGTACCATTTGGTTTAATACCCAGATCTTCTCTGCCTTCCGGCACCTTGCTCAATATGTCTTCTTCATCCGCTGTAGCAAGCCCATAATCCGTTTCACCGCCATCCACGATCCTCAGCAGGGCGGTAGTTGTACTTTTTATGCTACCAGTTGCCGGTTCACTCCCAAGCACAGATGCAGTTGCTGAACAATCTAATTTGGGGATTAGTACTGCAAACCTTCCATCTTGTAAAACTATCGTATGCCATCCTCCTACGCCATAAGAAGATTCTGTAAATGAAAAAGTATTTTTTCCATAATCAGGGGGGTCCCCGGCATAAGGCGGGCAATTCATGCAGTCCGTTGATATACCACGCCTCACTTCAAAAACGGTTCGCCAGCCCATTAAAATCTCTTGATTCCAGCTTCCGTTAAATCTCGTTACTTTTCCGTCAACCTCGATTTTGGTGTTTAGGTTTGCTGATACTTGATAATATGGTATCCCCAAAGCCCTTTCAATATTCCATAGTACACAGCCCTGATAGGGATACCAGTGAGCATAGTGTTGGCGTATACGCCAATATTCTGCCCGGCCTTGTTCGCCAAACCCCATTAATCCCGTGCAATAGGGAGCAGTAAAACATCCATACTCCCCCATACTGGTGTAATAACATACACATGTCGACGGATTAAACTGCCAACACCCGTAGTGCCGTGACTCATACGGCCCACAAACTGCATTCTGTATGATTGGGGTATTGCCGCTTTGTGAATACTCTTTGAGATTACGATCAATGTCTATTTTTTCAACTAAGTTATCAATTGAAAAGCTCCAGCTATATCCTTCCGGACAGGGAAAGTTGTTCCCTGATATAGTTCGATAGCCTCTCAGTGCTGGTGTAGTAAGAGAATTTATTGGACCCCAACTAGTTCCTTCATTGAAGCACCCACCGCTACACGTAATCTCATCTAAACACCCTTCCCCATCGGGGACTTCAACTATAACCCCACTACTGCAACATGGAGTTGAATACCATTCATCTTCAGAGAATTCGTATTGTGGGTCTCCACAGCAATCACCTTTATTAAAATTGATAAATCCACACCCATCTTCACATTCACCCGTTGCTATCTTTTCTAATGCAGGTGTCATTTTAGCATAGTATTCGGTACCATCATCTTCTTCTATATATTTCGATACAATCTCCGGCTTCGATGGCAGCGGCACATTGGGATTCTTATGGTATCCCTCCTCCTTGTCCAAATCGTAGTACCACCAATCGGTCTGCCCCTGCTGCTCTTTGCGCAGGACTATAATCAACCCATAGCGCTTCAACCCCACCGCCACCGCATCCGCCTCCAAACCAAGCACCCCCCGATAGACGACCTGAAGGATGATATCACGAGCATCGCTGGGGATGACGTTCGAAAAGGCCAGCTCAACAGGATTACCCCTGGGGATAGAAGTAGTATTGCTGTCAGCCAATGCATAATAAACCTCACCATCACGGCTATATCTCACCACCAGCTTTATCTCCCCATCTGACATCTCTTCTTTCCCCTCGGTGATGTTCTGGGCACGAAGGGTAATAGAGCCACCTGAGATAGAAGGGCGGGTGATCTCAATCTTCCCCCTGAAGAAGTAATCCAACACCCCTGCCGAGTAGCCCACGGCTCGGGGGATGAGCCTTTCGGCGTAGTCTGCGTGACATGTCTCGTCACGATAAAAGGTTCTAAAATAAGTTGTCTCTTCACCTTCTTCTGCGTCGATGGTATGGTAGGTCGGTTTGAGAAAGTGGGTAACCTTCTCTCCATCTCTCTCCTTGGCGATCCAAATCCCTAAATCTTCAACTCCATCCTCCGCAATTATCGTTCGAGGGAGTAACCCCTTGTTTTCATAATCTTGAAGATCGGTGCTCGTCTCTTTTGGATAGGGGAAATAGTGTCTGTAGGTCGGGGAATATATCTCTGCCACAAAGATCGTATCATCACTGAAAAAGTTGGCATTGGTATATTCTGATAGACCTATGGCAGTGCTTGTGGATGGATTGGAGCCATTGTACTGATCCGTATCGGTAAATTGAGTGATAGGGACGTAAGTATTCCAGATCGGGAAGAGCACACGTCTGAACTCCAGTCACATCACG